>CAZFKD010000012.1:3676-20610 GCA_964519695.1 uncultured Spirochaetaceae bacterium | reverse complement strand
CAGTACGATCCGCTTCGTCGATCGATTCCCGAGTCACGACCAGGCAGCGACGGTCCTCGGCGTCGCCGTCCAGGATCTCTTCGAGCTCCGCGAATTCCCGCAGGCCGTCGAGCTCGGACGCCGGCTGACCGCGAGCTATCGCACCGCCGAGGTCGGCATCCGGCGCTCGGCCTGGCTGGTCGTCGCCCACTCGTCCTTCGAGCTGGGCGAGTTCGCCCCGGCCGAGTCCGCCTATGCCGAGGTCCTCGCCCTGGTCCCCGAGCAGGACGCGTCCCGCGACGAGATCGTGAACAACCTGGCGGCCGCGATCTACAAGCAGGGCGAACGCGCCAACGAGGCCGGCGACCACCGGGGCGCCGCGGATCATTTCCTGCGCATCGCGCAGGCAGCGCCGCATTCGGAGATCCGCCCGATCGCCGAATACGACGCCGGCGCCGCGCTGTTGCGACTCGAGGACTGGGACGCGGCTCTCGGGGTCCTCGAATCCTTCCGTTCGAATCATCCGGAGCACGACCTCCATCAGGAAGCGACGCAGCAGGTCGCCTTCGTCTACCGGAAGACCGGAAATGCCGCACGAGCCGCCGAGGAATACGAGCGGGTCGCCCGCGAGGCCGAGACGCCCGAGCTGCGCGCGGAATCCCTGCTCGTGGCCGGCCAGCTCTACGAAGATGCCGGGCTCCTCGAGCGCGCGCTCGCCGTCTACGAGACCTACGTGAGCGCGTTCACCTATCCGATCGAGACGGCGGTCGTTACGCGGTTCAAGGTGTCCGAGCTCCATGCGCAGATGGGCAACGGAGAAGCGCGGCGCGCCCAGCTCGAGCAGATCGTCGCTCTCGACCGGCAAGCGGGCGACCAGCGAACGGGAACACTCCGCGGCCTCGCCGCCCGCTCTGCGCTCTTTCTCGCCGAGGAGCTCTATCGCGAGTTCCAGGCCGTCTCGCTTCGCCAGCCCTTCGAACGCAGCCTCCAGGAGAAGCAGCGCCGAATGAACGACGTGCTGACATCCCTATCGCAGCTGGTCGACTATCAGGTCGGCGACGTCACGGCCGCGGCGACCTTCTACATGGCGGAAGTCTACGGTGATTTCAGCCGGGCGCTGCTCGAGTCCGAGCGGCCGAACGACCTCGGTCCGGCCGATCTCGCCGACTACGAGGGCGTTCTCGAGGAGGAGGCCTATCCCTTCGAGGAAAAGGCGATCGTCGTCCACCAGAAGAACCTCGAGCTGATGACGAACGGAATCTACAACGAGTGGATCGACCGGAGTCTCTCTCGCCTCGCCCATTTGATGCCGGGTCGCTATGCGAAGCCGGAAGAATCGAGCGGCCCCCTCGCTTCGATCGAAACCTACACCTATCGTGTCCCGGCCTCCCACGCGCCTGCCCCGATCTCTCCCGCAACGGTCGAGACGATCGAAGAAGAGACAGCGCCCGAGACGGCCGACGCGACCGCGATCGAATCGGGAGCCGCCAGCGGACCGGAAACCATGTCCTCGCCCTCCGCCGCGACGCCGGCGCCGGCGCAGCTCGATGCGGGCGCCGTGGAGGCTTCGGTCCTCGACGTCCCCGCGGCCCCGGATCCCCTCGCCCTCGAAGAAGGGGCCGCGTCCGCGCCGAGCGCCGACCAGGAAGAGGAGCCCTTCGATGCGATCCAATGACGTTTCCGGCCGAACGGGCCGTGCCGCGCTCGCTCCCGTCTGCGCGATGCTCTTCGCGCTCGCTGGCTCGGGCTGTGCTGGGCTCTCCGCCCGCCCCCCGGCCGCCGTCGAGACACGGGATGCATCGGGCTTCTCCATCTCGGAGAAGGCCCGCGTCCCGACGGACGCACGCCAGGGATTCGACGAGGCCAATCGTGCCTTCGCGGCCGGCAATCTCGACCGCGCGATCACGCTGCTCGAGGACGTGACGCAGTCGTCTCCGGAGCTCTGCGCTCCCCGGATCAACCTCGGCGTCGCGCTCGCCCGGAAGGGCGACCTCGAAGGCGGCGAGGCGGCCCTGCTCGAGGCGCTCGCGTGCAGTCCGCGGCATCCAGTCGCGCACAACGAGCTCGGGATCGTCTACCGCCGGCTGGGAAGATTCGCGCAGGCGCGGACCCGATTCGAATCCGCGCTCGGGGCTCATCCCGAGTTCCACCCGGCGCACCGCAATCTGGCGATCCTCTGCGACCTCTACCTGGGCGACGCCGCCTGTGCTCTCGAACACTACGAACACTACCGCGCCGCCGTCCCGAACGACCCGAAGCTCGAGATGTGGATCGCGGACCTGCGCCAGCGAAGCGAACGCTAGGAGAAGTTTCCATGCGAACGAAGATTTCCGCCGGTTTGCTCGGAACTTGCCTCTGTCTTGCATTGGCGGGCGCCCCTGCGACCGGAGAAGAAGCCGCCCCCGCCGGCGACAAGCAGGTCGCCGGCATGTCGATCCTCGGCAACGACGAGTCACCGAAATCCCTCGTCATCGTTCCCTGGAAGAGCTCCGATCTCGGAAATGCGCTCGCCGTTGCGAAAGGCCTTGATGCAGGGCGGGAGCCTGTCGACAGGAAGGTGTTCGCGCGATCTGTCGACTACTTCGAGATCCGGGCGGGCGAAACGAAGAAGTGACCGGGCGGCGCGTCGCGGCGCGCCCGGAAAGTGCAGATCGGGATTTCCCAGAACGCGCATCCGAGATCCGGATGCAGGAGACAGGCCATGGACATCTTCTATTCGATCGTCGAATTCTTCGTGTCGGGGGGCATCTTCATGTACCCGATCCTGATCGTCTTCGCGGTCGGCGCGGCGATCTCGATCGAGCGCTACGTGACGCTGACGCGCGTGACCTCCCGCAACGAGAACGCCTGGGAACGGCTCCAGCCCGCGCTCGCGGAAGGCGACTTCGAGAAGGCGCGCGATCTGACCCGCGACGACGATTCCGCGATCTCGAAGCTGCTCGCGATGGGCCTCGATCGCCAGGGCATCGTGCGCCGGCGTGAGGACATCGAGACGGCGATGGAAGAGCAGATGATGGAGATCATCCCGCAGCTCGAGAAGCGGACGCCCTACATCGCCCTCGGCGCGAACCTCGCGACGCTGCTCGGTCTGCTCGGGACGATCATGGGCCTGATCACCGCCTTCACGGCCGTCGCGAACGCGAACCCGGCGGAGAAGGCGGACATGCTCTCGGCTTCGATCTCGGTGGCGATGAACACGACGGCCTTCGGCCTCATCGTCGCCATCCCGCTCCTGATCACGAACCAGGTCCTGCTTGCGAAGACGAGCGCCATCGTCGACAGCCTCGAGATGGCCTCGGTCAAGGCGCTCAACGTGATCTCCGCGAACGCCAAGCGGCGACTCGAGGCCTGATTCCGATGCCGAAGCGGCACCACTATCGCCGGCGCTCGGCATCCACGCCCGAGCTCGACATGACCACTTTCATGAACTTGATGGTGGTGCTGGTGCCGTTCCTGCTCATCACGGCGGTCTTCTCGCGCATCACGATCGTCGAGCTGACGCTGCCCTCGAGCTCGGGCGGCTCGGCGAAGGCGACGCCGGAATTCCGGCTCGAGGTCATCGTCCGCGAGAGCGGGATGGAGCTCTCGAACGGCGAGGCGGTGATCGCCGCGTTGCCGAAGGTCGACGGCGAATACGATCTCGCGACGCTCGGGGAGATGGTGCTGACGCTGAAGCAGGACTATCCGGATTCGAAGTCGGCGTCGGTCCTGCTCGAGCCTCGAATCGAGTACGACCACCTGATCCAGGTGATGGACGTCGTGCGGAGCGCCCCGCTGCCGGACGGCGCTCGAACGGTGCCCGTGAAGACGACCGACGGCGAACCCCAGCCGCAGCGCGTCGCACTCTTCACGGACATCTCGATCGGAGACGCGCCGTGAAGACCTCCCGCCGCATCGAGCGGATGCAGCGCAACAAGCAGGCCGTGCCGAAGATGAACCTGACGTCGCTGATGGACGCGTTCACCATCCTCGTGTTCTTCCTGCTCGTGAACTCCGCGAGTACCGAGGTCCTCGAGACCCCGAAACAGATCACCCTGCCCGCCTCCGTGACGGAAACCAAGCCGCGGGAGACGGTCGTCGTGTTCATCAGTGCGACCGACGTGACCGTCCAGGGCGAGCGGGTCGCTTCCACCGCCGAGGTCGAGTCGGCGACCGGAGCCACCCTGCCGAGCATCGCCACCCGTCTCGCCGAGATCCGCAGTCAGGTCATCGGCACCTCGACGAAGGCGGTCGCGGACAGCCAGGAGGTCACGATCCTGGCGGATCGAGCCGTTCCATTCACCGTGATCAAACGGGTCATGTCGACGTGCACGAGCGAGGGGTATGCACGCATCTCCCTCGCCGTCCTGCAGAAGTCGCCCGAGACCCAGCTGACGCAGAACTAGCGGGGCCGAGCGATGCAAGACATCCGCCCCGAGGACGAGGCTGCCCTGCGAGGGGACCTGCGCGAGGCGCGGGCCCGGGTCGAGCGGCTCGTCGCGGACCTGCGCGGCGTCGACACGGCGCTCCAGACCCTCGAGCTCGAGCGGCCGAAGCATCGCCTGCTCGAATCGGCCTGCGACGCGCTGGAGCAGCTCCAGGCGGCGGGGGCCGGTGCCCTCTTCTGGGGCAGCCGCGATCCGGGCGTCCCGATCGACGAGCACCTGCGCCAGGCCCGCAGCCGGATCGACGAGTTCGCGAAGCAGCTCGCCGGAATCGAGGAGCGTCGCCAGCTTCTGCTCGAGGAGATCGAGCTCCAGCAGGACGTCGCCGATCGCGTCGCGGGCGACATCCTCGACGCCGAGCGTATCGCGGAAGAAAAGCAGTTCGAATGGGCGATCGAGCGGGACGGCGATCCCGGCACGATCCGCCCGATGATCATGCCCTGGACCCGCAGCCAGGAAGACGATCGTCGTTTCCGCAAGACGCTCTTCGCGATGCTCTTCGCGAGCGCCGCGCTCGGCTATCTGCTGCCGCTGATCGAGATCCCGATCCCGGAGCGTTGGGAGATCCTCGAAGAGCAGGAACGGCTGACCCAGCTCGTACGCGAGGCGATTCCGATTCCGCCGGCCGTCGTCGCCGAGCAGGAGCCCGCGCAGCCGACGCAGCCCGAGGACGCGGCCGATTCGAGCGACGACTCGGCCGCGCCGCTCGTCGCCGACGAGGCGCAGCCGGAATCCAATCCCGCCCCCGCCGCGACGAAGCAGCCGACCGGCTCGCGCGGCATCCTCGCCTTCCGGGAGAAGTTCTCGGGGCTCACGAAGAACGACGCGGTCGAGCGGCTCGGTTCGAACGCGCAGATCGAGGACCCGAATGCCGTCGCGGACGGCCTGCCCCAGCGCTCGATGGTGACGAGCGATGCGCCCGGCGCGAGCGGCGGCATCAACGTCGCCGCGCTCTCGCGCGGAACGGGCGGAACGGGGACCGAGCTCTCCGCCGTCGCGGTGACCCGCGCGACCAGCACGTTCGGGAGCGGCTCGGGCAACGGAACGGGCAACGGCACCGGAAGCGGACGAGACGGCAAGGGCAAGGGCGGCGACCGCGCGCTCGGCGGATCCGGGGCCGCCCTCGGGCGAACGGACGAAGAGATCCAGATCGTCTTCGATCGCCACAAATCCGCGCTCTACCGGCTCTACAACCGCGAGCTCCGGCAGGACCCGACCCTCAAGGGGCAGATGGTCCTGCGCCTCACGATCCAGCCCGACGGCTCGGTCTCGTTCTGCGAGGTCAAGTCGACCGACATGAAGGCGCCGCAGCTCGCGTCGCAAGTCGTCGAGCGCGTGAAGACTTTCGACTTTGGCGCGAAGCCCGACATCAGCGCCGTCACGATCGTATACCCGATCGACTTCCTGCCAGCGACCTAGCAACTCGCACGCAGAATGACCACGGTCACACGATCCGGAGAGGGAACGGACGAACAAAGACCCCAGGCAACGACATCGCGAGGCCCGTGCTCGCTCCGATTCTGAATCCCTGGTCGCAGGGAAGGGCAAAACCACCGAGAGGTGGTGACGCAAAGTTACCGGTCTAAAGGGCGCGCGAGCGCCCCATGACAGCGGGACCGCCGGAATCCAGTCCGATGGTCGGACTGTCTCTCGGTCCCCCTACGCGCAGCGCGTTCGCGCGCGGCGCACGCAATGCCGGGTGGACCGACTCCCATGATCCGGATGGATCGACGTCGTTCGGGGATCGCGCGCGCGAGCATCGTCTGCGCGTCGCTGTCGATCCTCGTCTTCGTCGCCGGGCTTCTCGGCGCGGCGCCGGCCCGCGCACAGGGTGTGCCCGCGAGCTGTCCCGCCGCCCTCGGCACCGCCGACCTGATCGACCACGACTTCAGCGTCTCCTTCTGCGAGCTCTGCACGACCGGCAGCGTCCGCATCGAGATCGAGAATCCCTTCGACGCCGGCGACGACGTCGACTTCGCCGACCTCGTGATCGAGGAAGACCTGCTCGCCTCGGGCCTCACCTACGTCCCGAACTCGACCTCCTTCTCCGGTGCGAACGTCACCCTCCCCGGTACCGTCCAGCCGACCATCTCCGGCCCGAACGGCTCGGTCCTGACCTGGGATCTCTCGGGCACCGGCTTCGAGATGCCCGGACGAAACGGCGGCCCCGGCAACCGGGCGCGCTTCTTCATCGAGTTCGACGTCGAGCGCGCTGCGGCCGTCGGAGACGAAGGCCTCATCGCCGCGAACCGCACGATCGACGCCGAGCTGACGCTCGAGCCGAGCTGCGCCCCCGGCGAGACCTACTCGCCCTCGACCGGCCCCGGCATCCTGCCGCTGCGCGAGCCCGAGCCCGTCGTCATCAAGCAGGGTCGCAACGTCGACGCGGCCCAGGGCTCGGGCAGCTATTCGGATCCCGTCTACGGCCACGAAGGCGACGACGTCATCTGGCGCATCCGCATCCGCAACGACGGCGACGCTCCGCTCCAGGACTTCGTCTTCACCGACACCATCGCCCCCGGCAACTTCGAGTTCAGCCACGTCTGCGATACCGAAGGCGGCGCGACGGCGATCGCGACCGGCGGCGCCTCGGCGGACTGCGTCGCCCTCGGCGGCGTCACGACCGTCGCGAACCTCGATGTCGCAGCGACCTTCGGCGGCGGCGCGAACCCCTACATCGTCGCCCCGGCCGGCGGCAGCGGCTTCTACTACTTCGTCGGCAGGGTCACCGACTCCTGCTCGAACCGGACCAACACGGTCTCGG
This sequence comes from uncultured Spirochaetaceae bacterium, assembly GCA_964519695.1. GTDB lineage: Bacteria > Myxococcota_A > UBA9160 > UBA9160 > UBA4427 > UBA4427. The sequence continues at coordinate 13,443 of CAZFKD010000012.1, read as the reverse complement.
ACGTCGAGTGGGGCTGTCAGTCGGAGCCGCCGGCGGGCGGGATCGCCGCGACGTCGGGCGGCAACGCGGCGGGCGACTCGGCGCTGCTCAGCACGGCTTCGGTCGCCGCGAACGTGAACGTCTCGGTCGACCTGACCGGCGTCGTGACGAGCCAGCCGATGGGCGCGACCGGGACCGTCACGATCACGATCCGGAACGTCTCCGGCGGCACGATCCACGGCGAGGCGGCCGGCCTGCGGCTGAACCACGTCCTGCCCGCCCAGTACGTCATCGACCCGACCTTCACGCCGACGGTCTCGATGGATCCCGCCTACGGGATCTACCCAGGCATGATCAACACGATCGCCTGGACCAATCCCGCCGCCGGCACCTTCCCGCTGACGACCACCGATCCGGCCCTCCCGCTCTCGAACACGGATCTCGACTTCCTGCTGACGAGCAGCACGACCCAGACGAATCCGGGCCTTCCCGATCAGCGCCACATGATCCGCCACGGCGACGTCCTGACGATCAACTTCCGTACCGTCCTGATCGACCCGACCTACTACGACTACGTCGCGAACCTCGACGTCCGCGATGAAGACCCGGCGAGCAGCCCGCCCGGGACCGACCCGACCGAGAGCTTCCCGATCACGACGCAAACCGAGGTCTGGTGGGAGGAGTTCTGCTCCGCGACGCTCCACAACGACGTCGTCGTCGAGAACGACACGGCCCGGCCCGAGGACCTCGACGTCGACGTCTTCGGGACCGAGCTGATCTTCATCCTGACGAACACGGGCGATCCCCTGCCCCTGCGCGTCGACCTGACGAATCGCGGCGGCCACCGCGCCGACGACTATTTCGCCTATGTGACCTTCGGCGAGGCGATGACGGTCTCGACCGTTCCCGCCGGCTGCACGGCAACGACCAATCCCCCGGCACGCCCCGTCTGGAGCGATCCCGTCGTGCTTCCGGCGACGGGCTCCGTCTTCGTCTGCGACCGCGGCGCGATCGCGCCCGGGGCGACGGCTTCGCTGAACTTCGAGGTCGTCAAGAACACGGCGCCTTCCTTCGACGACGACCTGACGTTCCGCGCCGACGTGATCGGCGAAGTCACGCTCAGCAACGGCACGCCGCTCTGGTTCCCGACTCCGACCGCCCGCGCCGACGGCATCACCGACCGCGCCAACGACTACACGGTCGACGCGCTCTGGGCCCGCGTCGTCGGATACAACCTCTTCAAGGATCAGCTCGGCCTCTGCTCCGAGAACATCGTCCCGCCCCAGAGCCCCGACGACCAGGTCGAGATCGGGGAGGAGTGCAGCTTCCACATCGAGTCGGGCGGCTGGTTCGGCTTCGAAACCCCCGGCTTCACCTACATCGCCGTCCAGAACGCCCAGGTCATCGACAACCTGCCCGACGGCCAGGCCTACATCTCGTCGACCGACCCCGCGCTGCAGAGCACGTCCGCGATCCAGGGCATCTCCCTCAATCCTCCGCCCGCCCCCCTCGACGAGGGCCCCTTCGACTGGACCTCGAATACGATCGTCCCGGCCGAGCGGATCACCGAGCTCGACCACTGGTTCCGCGTCGACGTCACGACCCGCCTGCTGAACGATCCGGTCGACACCCGCGCCGTCCCGAACGTCCATGCCGCCGAGAGCTCGAACATCATGACGTCGACGTTCGACGCCGTGTTCTTCAATCAGTCCACGAGCCAGGAGGAGCTCTACAACCTCGGGCCGAGCACGGTCGGATATCCGCGCGAGGTGCATCGCCGGGTCGACCTGGCGGTGACCGAGCCGAACCTGATCGTGACCAAGGAGGTCTGCAACGAGACCCGCTTCGGAAGCGGCCCGGCCTGCAGCAACTTCCAGACGCTCGTCGACGACGGCGACGCCTTCGATACCTACGTCTACCGCATCACGGTCACGAACGAGGCCACGAGCGGCGGCGTTTCGCGCGCCCCCGCCTACGACGTCACCGTCACCAGCACGACCGACCCGACGGATCTGCTCTTCGTCGATCCGCTGACGGGCGATGGCCTCGACAACGACGGCGACCTGCTCGTCGACGCCGGCGACGCGGCGGGCGAAGGCACGATCACGGACAACGTGCTCGAGAACGGCGTACCCGCCGAGGTCATCGCGTCCTACACCCACAGCGACGCGCTGCTGAAGATCGACGCCGGCGAGAGCGTCGTCCTCTACTACCGCGTCGATCCCGATGACGACGTCGCCCCGCTCCAGAGCCTCGTCGCCTCCGCCGTCGCGACCTACGACAGCCTCGAGGGCGCGTCGGGCGCCCAGAGCGCGCCGCAGGGCAGCAACGGCCAGATCGCGGGCGCCCGTCAATACACCTCGGCGCCGGCCGAAGCGACGATCCAGATCATCCCCGTCGAGGTCCGCCCGAAGCAGATCCTCGCGACCTCGAATACGCCCCTCGTCCTCGCGCCGACGCCCCAGCCGGTCTCGATCGGCGAGGAGGTGCGCTTCCAGATCGAGGCGCTGATCCCGGTCGCCCAGCTGCGCAGCTTCCAGATCGTCGACGAGCTGCCGGAGGGTCTGCGCTGCATCGATGCGCCGATCGTCGATCTCGACGCGCCGCCCTACGACGCGGCGGGCTTCGTGCCCGGCGGCTCGTTCACGCCTTCCTGTACCGACGACCAGGTCAGCTGGAGCTTCGGCAACCAGACCGTCACGATGTCGAACCGCGTCGATCGGCGCTTCGAGTTCGAGGTGCAGTTCGTCGCGCGGGTGGAGAACGTCCTCGCCAACCAGGAAGCGACGGCGATCGTCAACGGCGGCGCCGCGACGGTCACGGAGATCCGCTACGTCAACGAGGCGCTCGCGCCCGTCGTGCTCGAGGTCGGCGAGGTCGCGCTCGTCGTCCGGGAGCCCGAGTTCGCCGTGACAAAGGCCTTCTCCGTGGCCGACGTCGACGCCGGCGACCGGCCGCGCGTGACGGTCACCCTGACGAACAACGGCACGGCGACCGCCTACAACCCGCGTGTACTCGACGATCTCGTCGCGACCTTCTTCACCTACGTCGGCGACATCCAGGGCACGACGACGCCGACCGCGGACGTCGCGACCCTCGGCCCCGACCAGCCGATCTTCAGCTGGCCGCCGGGCTTCGCGATCGCACCGGCCGAGACCGTCGAATTCTCCTTCGCCGTCGAAGTCGAAGGCACCGTCCAGCCCGAGCAGATCCTCGAGAACACCGCCGAGGCCGACTGGACCTCGCTCCCGCTCCAGACGACGGCGCTCAATCCCGCCGGAACCATCGGTCTGAATGGCGCGGTCGACGGCATGCGGGGCGGCGCGCTGCCGAACGCGGCCGATCCGCTCAACGACTACGAGGCCGAGGGGACGGCGGACATCCCCGTTCGCGCGGTGGCCGTCGACAAGAGCGACCTTCTGCCGCTCGTCGCCCCGGAGATCGGGGCCCACAAATCGTTCCAGATCGAGATCCAGCTGCCCGAAGGCACGACGCAGGGCCTCGCCGTCGCCGACGCGCTCGACACCGGCAGCGTCGGCTACGTGCTCGAGCACGACACGACCTTCGACATCACCTACGAGTTCGTCGGCATCACGACGATCAACGGCCTCGCCCCCGACGAGTCCGCCTTCACGGCGCCGCCGCCCGTCGACGAGACGACCGGGACCGCCAGCTGGACGATCGGAACCGTCGTCACGGCCTCCGAGGACGACCTCGCCGCGAGCGTCCTTTCGCCGGTGATCCGCATCCGTTATTTCGCGCGCGTGAACAACGATCTCGTCACCAACGTCGGCGAGACGCTCCAGAACACGGCGACCGTCTCCTCGCTCCACGGCCAGACGGGCCTGCCGACGACCGTCCTCGACGCGACGAACGTCGCGACCGTGATCGAGAGCGCGCTGACGGCGACCAAGACCCTCTCGAACGTGACGGCCGGCAAGCAGCCGACCGATCCGCCGGCCTTCCAGGACGTGCTGCAGTACGTCGTACGCGTCGTGAATGGCGGCAACGCGACCGCCTGGGACGTGAACCTCGTCGATACGCTGCCCGCCGAGGTCGCCCTGTTCGCCGGCTTTGCGCCGACGGCGGTCATCGACGCCGTCCCGGTCGCAGGCTTCATCGCGACGCCGACGGGCGGCCCGGCGGGCCCCCTCGTCTGGGGCCGCGCAAACGGCGACGGATCCCTCGATCTCGCACCCGGGAGCTTCCTCGAGCTGACCTATCAGGTCGAGGTCACGACCCCACCCGCCGATGGCTCGACCCTCGCCAACAGCGTCTGGATCGACTGGACCTCCCTCGACTTCGATCCGGGTAGCCTGTTCGAGCGCACGGGTGCCGGCTGTCCGACGATCACTCCGCCCAACGACTACTGCTACGGCCCCGCCGTTGCGATCGGAACGGTCGATGCGGCCCCGCCGGCGTCGCCCGTCGTCAAGGCCACGAGCCAGGCGACGGCCGCCGTCGGCGAGGTCTTCACCTACCAGATCACCGTTCCCGAGACGCCCTACGCGTTCCCCGCCTACGACGTCCGCATCTATGACGACCTGACTGCCTCGGCGGCGGACCTGCGCTTCCTCTCGGTCACGAAGATCGCCGGGTCGGCGGCCTGGACGCCGACCAACACGGGCACCCCGACGAACCTCGTGCTCGAGGACGCGGCCATCGGCATCGACATCCCGGCCGGCGAGCAGGTCGTGCTCGAGATCGCCGTCGTCCTCGAGGACGCGCCGACCAACGTCTCGGGCCTCTCGTTCACGAACACCGCGAACTACGTCTACAACTACGTCGACGGCAATCTCGCGAGCCAGCGCATGGGCGCGGCGGGCACGTCGGGGGCGATGACGATCGTCGGGCCCGATACCGTCACCCTCGAGAAGAGCGGCCCGCCCTCGATGACGCTCGGCGTCCCGGCGACCTTCACGCTGAACGTTCAGAACACGGGCACCGGCCCCGCCTGGAACCTCTCGCTCCTCGATCGGTTGCCGAACGCCGCGGCCGCCGGCACCTGCGATGCGCCGGCCTCGGCCTTCACGGCCCAGGTCTTCGCCGCCGACGGCACGACGCCGGTCTCCGCTCCGCTCGTGTCCGGAACCGATTTCAGCGTCACGACCCGGGGCGAGCCGGACTGCGACTACACCGCCGCGATGCTGACGCCCGCGACGACCGTCGGCCCGAACGAACGCCTGATCCTCACCTATCAGACCGTGCTCGACGCCGACAGCCAGGAAGGCCAGACCCTGACCAACGTCGCAGGCGCAGTCGCCTGGTTCAGTGCCGACGGCAGCATCCCCGAGACGGTCGACGATCGCCGTGCATTCACGCGCGTCCTCACCGACGGTACCGTCGGCACCCTCGACCACGAAGACGCCTACACGACGACGGTCGAGCTGCCGCTCTACCGCTTCGAGAAGACCGTCGTCAACGTCACGACGAGCCAGGACCCGGCGACGACGGCGAGCCCGGGCGACGTCCTGCGCTACCGGCTGCGGATCGAGAACCTCCGCAACGCCCCGCTCAGCGATCTCTCGATCGTCGACGAGCTCGACCGGCTCAATACGCCGCCGGCCTTCGCCGCCGGCAGCCTGACCCTGACGAGCGTGCCCGCCGGCGCCGACATCACGAACACCAATCCGAACGGCGGCGCCGCGGGAACGGGCCTGCTCGACATCCGCAACCTCTCGCTCCCCGCGATGGCGAGCCTCGACGTCGAGTTCGAGGTGACCCTCAGGCCTGTGCTCGCGAACGCGAGCCTCGTCGCGAACCAGTCGCAGCTCTCGACGGGCGGCGTGCTGTTCGCGCAGAGCGACGATCCGAACGTCAACGGCCAGGCCGATCCCGGCGTCGCCGGCGACGAGGATCCGACGCAGCTCCAGATCATCTCGGCCCCGCTCTTCCGGGTCGAGAAGATCTCGGACGACATCACCCTCGACCCGAACCTCCTGCTCGCCGGCGAGACGCTCCGCTACACGATCACCGTCAAGAACATCGGCAGCGACAACGCGACGATGACGGCGCTGCGGGACCCGATTCCGGTCAATACGGCCTACGTCCCGGGCAGCACGACGCTGAACGGCATCGCCCAGCCCGACGGTCCGGGCGGAACCTCGCCCCTCGCCCAGCCGACGGGCATGCTGATCTCCGCGCCCGAGAACATGGTCGCAGGCGTGATGCGGGCCGACGCCTCGCCCTCGGCCAACAACGTCGCGACGATCCGCTTCGACGTCGTCGTCGATCCGGCGGCGATCGACGGGACGGTGATCTCGAACCAGGGCTTCGTGAATTCGACGGGCATTGCGGCCGAACAGCCGTCCGACGATCCGAATACCCCCATCCCCGACGACCCGACCCTCGACGTCGTCGGCGCTGCGCCGCTGCTCTTCGCGCCCAAGACGGCCGCGCTGCTCGTCGACGGCGGAACGGTCGGCGTCGTCGATCCGGGCGATACGCTCCGCTACACGATCACCGTCTACAACAACGGCGCCGTCGACGCGACGATGGCGACGCTGCAGGACGCGATCCCCGCGAACACCACCTGGGTCCCGGATTCGCTGACGCTGAACGGCCTGCCCGTGGGCGTTCCCGATGGCGGCAGCTCGCCGCTCGCCCTCGGCATCCCGATCAGCTCGAGCGATCGCACGCCGCCGCTGCCGCTCGCCGGCGGCGGCGTGCTGACGCGCGGCGCTTCCGCCGTCGTGACCTTCGACCTGATGGTGAACGGCGGAACTCCGGCCGGCACGCTGATCACCAACCAGGCGCGCGTCACGACCGCCGAGCTCCCGAACGTGCTGACCGATGGCGACGGCAACCCGGCGACCGGCCCCGAGCCGACGGTCGTCGTGGTCGGCGGCGGCCAGCAGCTCTCGATCGCCAAGCTCGTGACCGTCGTCGGCGGCGGCGCCGCCCTGCCCGGCTCGGTCGTCGAGTACACCGTCTTCGTCCGCAACATCGCGACGACGCCCGCGACGAACGTCGTCCTCACCGACGACCTCGCCGCCCCCGACAACGCCGGCTACAAGACGCTCGTCCCGGGCACCGCGACGCTCAACGGCGCCGCGACCGGCGTGACCGTCGTCGGCGACCTGATCACCGCCGACTACGGCACGACCTACGGCCCGCTCGCCCCCGGCGCGAGCGTGACCCTTCGCTTCCGCGCGACGCTCGGCGCGGGACTCGCGATGGGCACGATCGTGACCAACACGGGCGTCGTGACCTGGAACGTGCCGCCGCAGCAGGCGATGGCCAGCGTCTCGCTCTCGATCGGCGGCATGCCCGGCGTCGGCGCTCTCGCCGGCTCGCTCTGGCACGACGCGGACTTCGACCGCACGCGCGACGCGGGCGAGATCGACCTCGCGGGCTGGATCGTCGACCTCTACCGCAACGGTACGCCCATCCTGTCGGCCGTCTCCGACGCGAACGGCGACTACCGCATGACGGGCATCGCGCCGAACGACCAGAACGGCGATGCATACGTGATCCGCTTCCGCGCCCCCGACGCCGGCCCGAACACCGCCGCCCTCGGCCGCGCCGAGTCCGTCTTCACGAACGGTCCGCAGGAGATCACGAACCTCGTCATCCCGGCCGGCAGCAACCTGCAGGGCCTGTCGCTCCCGATCGATCCGGGCGGCGTCGTCTACGAAGCGGTGCTGCGCACGCCGATCGCCGGTGCGACGCTGACCCTGCTGAGCGCGGGGGCCGGCACGCCCGTCTCGGCCGGCTGCTTCGACGATCCGCAGCAGCAGGGCCAGGTCACCGGCAGCACCGGCTACTACAAATTCGATCTCAACTTCTCCGACGCCGGCAGCTGCCCGTCGGGTCAGGGCTACCTGCTCTCGGTCGTTCCGCCCGGCAGCGGCTTCGAGCCCGGCGCCTCCGCCATCATCCCGCCGCAGAGCGACGCCTCGACGGCGGCCTACGACGTGCCGAGCTGCCCCGCCGACGCGGTCCCGGGCACCTTGCAATTCTGCGAGGTCCAGGACGACGAGCTGGCGCCTCCGCCCTCGATCGCCGCGCGCACGCCCGGAACCGACTACCACCTCCACGTCACCCTCGACGCGAGCGCGCAGCCGGGCACGAGCCAGCTCTTCAACAACCACATCCCGCTCGACCCGGTGCTCGGCGGCGCGGTCGCGATCTCGAAGACGACCCCGAAGATCAACGTCAGCAAGGGCGACCTCGTCCCCTATCAGATCACGCTGAACAACAGCCTGCCCGTCGCGCTCGCGGATCTCTCGATCCAGGACGACTTCCCGGCCGGCTTCCGCTACGTCGAGCGCTCGGCGCGGGTCACCAACGAGCTGACCGGTGAGAGCGTCCCGCTCGAGCCGACGATGAACGGCCGCCGCCTGACCTGGACCGACCTCGGCATCGGCGCCTCTTCGAGCCGCACGATCGTGATGCTGCTCGCGGTCGGCGCCGGCGTCTCGGAAGGCGAGTTCGTGAACCGCGTGCAGGCGTTCAGCATCACGGGCCTCGCCCTCTCGGGCCAGGCGACCGCGACCGTGCGCGTCGTCCCCGATCCGACCTTCGACTGCACCGACGTGCTCGGCAAGGTCTTCGACGACGTCAACCACAACGGCTACCAGGATCCGGGCGAGAAGGGCCTGCCCGACGTGCGCGTGATGTCGATCGAGGGCCTCGCGGTCCACACCGATCCCCACGGCCGCTTCCACATCACCTGCGCCGTCGTCCCCAACGCGACCCGCGGCAGCAACTTCATCCTGAAGGTCGACGATCGGACGCTTCCCTCGGGCTACCGGATGACCACGCGCCAGACGCAGGTCCTGCGGGCCACGCGCGGCAAGGCGCTCCGGTTCAGCTTCGGCGCGTCGATCCATCGGGTCATCGGCCTCGATCTCGCCGACGCCGTGTTCGAGCCGGGAACGAGCGTTCTGCGCACCCAGTGGAAGCCCTCGCTCGACAAGCTGATGGCCGAGCTCGAGAAGAGCGATTCGATCCTGCGGCTGACCTACATCGCCGACATCGAGCCGAAGAAGCTCGTCGAAGAGCGCCTCGAGACGATCGAGAAGCAGATCCGCGAGACCTGGGCGGCGCGCAAGGCGCAGGCGGACGGCGGCGCGAAGGGCCGTCCGGCGATCGAGATCGAGACCGAGGTCTACTGGCGCCGCGGCGGGCCCGTGAAGCGGCCGAACGAGACGCGCAGTCGCGAGACGAGCGCGCTCGAATCGAAACTGCCGCCGGTCGGCGCGGGTCCGCCCGATCTCGATCGGACGACGTCGGCGTCGGGCGAGAAAATGCTGCCTTCGAACGGCGCGCTCATGCAGTGGACCGTCGATCCAGCGGTCCTCGAGACCCAGCTTGCGGACAAGCTCGAGCAGCGCGAGGTCATGACGCCGACCGTCGAGACGGTCAAGCTCCGCGACGTCGTGCCGCCGATCCGCTTCGAATCCGGCGTCGCCGACATCTCGCCCGCCTCGGTCGCGAAGCTGCGCAAGACCCTCGACGACATGCAGCACCTCGAGAACGTGCGACTGCATCTCGTCGGCCATGCCGACGACCAGCCGCTCTCGGGCGCCCTCGCCGCCCGCTTCGGCGACAACGAAGGCCTCTCGAAGGAGCGCGCCGGCGAGGTCGCCGAACATCTGCAGCGCGCGCTCGCGCTGCCGCCCGAATCCATCTCGTACGAGTGGGCGGGCGACGCGCGGCCGATCGCCTCCAACGCCTCCGCCGAGGGCCGCGCGAAGAACCGCCGGGTCGAGGTCGAGGTCTGGTACGACGTCGCCGGCCAGAAGCCGGTCCTGCAGGAAGTCGTCGTCCCCGACGAAATCCGC
>CAZFKD010000012.1:0-3666 GCA_964519695.1 uncultured Spirochaetaceae bacterium | reverse complement strand
CGCCGCTTCAAGGTCTGCCGCACCGAGCGGGTCTGCAAGCTCCGCTACAAGGAAGGCCAGCAGCGCCGCGCCCGCGTCAAGAACCTGATCCCGCCCCTCGAATACCAGAGCGAGTCGATCGAGCTGCCCGAGGACTTCGTCCGCCAGGTCGCCGAGGCGCTCCAGAACCTCGCGGGCAAGCCGAACGTCACGGTCAAGTTCATCGCGCATACCGACGACGCTCCGCTCGAAGGCCGCGCGGCTCGCATCTACGGCAATTCGCTCTCCCTCTCGAAGGCCCGGGCCCACCGCGTCGCCCTCGCGATCAAGGACCGCCTCGCGCTCCCGACCGCAGCGATCGCGAGCGACGGATTCGGCGACGCCCGGCCGGTCGCCTCGAACGCGACGCCCGAAGGCCGCGCGAAGAATCGCCGGGTCGAGGTCGAGGTCTGGTACGACGACCCGCTGCTCGAGCTGCCGGGCGAGCTCCAGACCTGTCCCGACGAGGCGGGCGCCGAGACCGTGACCCGCGTCTACGACCCGCCCTGGGGCGAGCTCGAGACGCTCCCGATCGTCGGCGGACAGCCGGTCATTCCCGCCGACTACGCGCCGAAGCTGCGCCGCGCGATGGACGATGTCGCGAGCGAGCGCAACGTGCGCCTGCGCTTCGTCGGCTACACGAAGAACGAGCGCCTCAGCCGGCGCCTCGCGGACGTCTACGGCGACGACGTCGGCCTTTCGGCCTCGCGCGCGCGCCGAACGCTGGAGCGGATCCAGGCGGAGATGGGCCTCTCGAGCGAGCAGGTCGAGCACGAAGGCCGCGGCTTCGTGCACGCGGACGACGTCGTGAACGGCGGCTTCCTGCCCGGCGAGACGGACCACGTCGTCGTCCAGGTCGTCTTCGACGAGGACGCGATCGTCGACGACTACGACGGCGTCGAGGTGACGCCGATCGTCCGGGAGCTCTCGCCGCGCGATCCGCTCGCACTGAACCTGATGCGCATCACCGTCGACGGCGAGCCGATCGACGACCCCGGCCGGAGCTCCGCCGACATCCAGCGCTGCACCGACGTCGCCCTCGATCGCACCCAGATCGCGTTCCGCTTCGACGAGCTCGAGGCGAAGCGCCGACTCTCCGTCACCGCCGAGCCGAAGGCAATCGCCGCCGACGCCGGTACGCCGGTGCGCTTCCGGATGTACAGCAACTACGCGCCCTTCATCGAGCGCGCCGAGGTCCGGATCTTCTCGGCCGACGAATCTGCGCGCGGGAAGCCGCTCGCGGTCCTCCCGATCGACGAGCAGGGCTTCGCGAGCTGGGTCGCCGACCCCGCCGTGCTGCCCGCCCCGAAGACGCCCTACGAACCTCTCGCGTTCGTGCTGCGCGCCTACGATGCGAAGGGCCGTTTCGACGAGACGGCACCGCAATCGCTCTGGCTCGCCCCCGGCGGCTCCGTCGCGCCAATCGCCGATGCGGATGCCGCCGACCCGGAGCTGCTCGCCGGCTACGGCGAGTCCGAGCCCCTGAGCCGGAACATCGAGATCGGCACCGTCGGCGAGGTCCGCGTCGCCGGCAGCGGCATCCCGCCCGAGCACTCGGTCTGGGTCGCGGGCCAGGCCGTCCCGGTCAACGGCGACGGCGAGTTCGTCGGCGAGGTCCTGCTGCCTTCCGGTCTGCATACGGTCGAGGTCGCCGTCCTCGACGAGGCGGGCAACGGCGAGCTCTTCCTGCGCGACCTCGAGCTCGAGAAGAACGACTGGTTCCTGATGGCGATCGCGGACCTGACGCTCGCCCAGGACCTCACGGACGGACCCGACTCGTCCCTCGGCGGCAACAACTCGGACGCGGTCGACGCCTTCGCGAACGGCCGCCTCGCGTTCTTCGCGAACGGGAAATGGGGCCGCGACTGGAAGCTCACGGCCAGCGCCGATACCCGCGAAGGCCCGATCGAAAGCATCTTCAGCAACTTCCTCGACAAGTCGCCCGATTCGCTCTTCCGCCGGCTCGACCCCGACTATCACTATCCCACCTTCGGCGACGACTCGACCATCGAAGAGCTCGCGCCGACGCTCGGCAAGTTCTTCGTCAAGCTCGAGAAGGGCGACGACCACCTGATGTGGGGCAACTTCCTCATCCGCTATGCGGAGAACGAGCTCGCCCTCGTCGAGCGCGGCCTCTACGGCGCGAACGCGCGCTTCCAGTCGACGGATGCGACGTCGTTCGGCGAGCGCCGCGTCGTGATCGACGGCTTCGCGGCCGATCCGGGGACCGTCTCGAGCCGCGAGGATTTTCGCGGCACGGGCGGCTCGCTCTACTTCCTGAACCGCCAGGATCTCCTGATCGGCTCGGAGCGGCTGCGCGTCGAGGTGCGCGACAAGGCCTCCGGCATCGTGCAGGAGGTCGTGAACCTCCAGCCCGAGCTCGACTACGACGTGGACTACATCCAGGGCCGGATCCTGCTCTCCGAGCCCCTCTCGACGATCGCGAACGATCGACTGCTCGTCCGCAGCGACGGCCTCTCGGGCAACGAGATCTGGCTCGTCGTGCAGTACGAGTACACGCCGGGCTTCGAGGAGATCGACACGCTGAACAGCGGCGGCCAGGCCCATGCATGGCTCGGCGACCACGTCCGGATCGGCGCGACCGCGAGCCACAACGGTCAGGACGGCAACGACAGCAGCGTCTACGGCGCCGACCTCACCCTGCGCAAGACGACCCGCTCCTGGATCAAGCTCCAGGCGGGGCGCAGCGAAGGGCTCGTCTCCCGTGCGCTCCGCTCCGACGACGGCGGCTTCACGTTCGCCGACCCCCACGGCTCCGCACCCGACGACGAGATCGCCTACGGCTACCGCGCCGACCTCTCCGTCGAGCTCGCCGACTGGCTCGAGGGCCTGCGCGGACAGGTCGCCCTCTACGGGCAGCGACTCGAGGCGGGCTATTCGTCGTCGGGTCTGAACCGGCTGCGCGATACCGATCAGTACGGCGGCGTTGCGCGCATCCCGGTCACGCAAGCCATCGACGTGACCGCGAAGGGCGACCGCGTCGTCGAAGATCGCGGCCTCACCTCGACGATCGGCGAGGTCAACCTCGGCTGGCAGATCGACGAGAACTGGCGGGTCCAGACCGGTGCGCGCTACTACGCGCGGGACGACGACTCGGCGGTGGTCGTCACGACCCAGCAAGTGGGCGATCGGGCGGACGTCGTCGTCCAGGCCGAGTACGACACCCGCGGCCGCTGGAAGAGCTATGTCTTCGGCCAGGGCAGCGTGCTGACGACCGACGACCGCGAAGAGAACCACCGCGGCGGCGTCGGCGGCGCGGTCCGCATCAGCGACCGGATCGCCCTGAACGGCGAAGTCTCCCACGGCACGCTCGGCCCCGCCGCGCAGCTCGGATCGACCTATCAGCGCAGCGAGCACAGCAAGCTCTACATGAACTACGCCCTCGACAGCGAGCGGGGCGAGGACGGGCTCTCGGCACGGCGCGGCGGCCTCACCCTCGGCTCCCGGGCCCGCCTCACCGATCACGCCTCGGTCTTCGCCGAGACCCAGTATCAGCACGTCTCCGCGGTCGGCCTCGTCCGCTCGATGGGCGTCGACTATGCGCCGACCGAGCGCTGGACCGTAGGCGTCAACTGGGAAGACGGAACGCTGCGCGATGCGCGCACGAACGCGGAGATCGAGCGGCGG
>CAZFKD010000011.1:0-20851 GCA_964519695.1 uncultured Spirochaetaceae bacterium | reverse complement strand
CCAGGCGATGGTCGACGAGCTGAAAACCCTCGGCGATGCGACCTGGAGAGACGGCCACCACCCCTACCCGCATCCGATCGTCCCCGGCCAGGCCCGCGATCAACACGATCGCTGAAGTGCGCCCTTCGCGTTTCAGCGAAGCCCGGCGAGCCTGCTCTGAAGGAAGTCGAGCGTTCGCCGCTCGCTTCCGTCTTCGACCGGGAGGATCGACGCCTCTAAATCCGTGACACCGAGGTCCCGCAGCCGGCGCAGCCCCGCGTCGAGCACGGCTTCGTCGCCGACGAGCGCGACGTCGGCGATCGAGCGCGCCTGCTCGCGGTCGAGCATGGCGGCATAGCTCGGCATCATCCGGTACATCCCCAGCATCTGCTCGAGCTTCGCTCGCGCCGAATCCGCATCCGAGACGAGCACGACGTGGACCCCCGCGACGATCCGCGGCGATGGCCTCCCCGCTGCGGCCGCGGCCGCGCGGATCTTCGGAGCGATGTGACGCTCGATGGTCCGCGGCCCGACCATCCAGAGCAGCGTTCCATCGGTTCGACTCCCGGCCAGCTCGAGCATGCGGTCCCCGAGCGCGGCGAGCAGGAGCGGTACCCGCGGAGACTGCGGAAATCGCGTCGGAAAATCGACCGCGAACTCCGCCCCCTCGAACCGGGCCGGTTTTCCCTCGAGCATCGGCGCCAGGACTTCGACGTACTCGCGCATGTGGGCGACACGGCGGGCATAGGAGAGGCCGAGCATTTTTTCGATGACGGGCGGATGCGACAGGCCAATCCCGAGCGTGAACCGGCCCTGCGAGGCCAGCGAGGCCGTGACGGCCTGCTGCCCCATCGCCGTGGGATGACGCGGCTGGGTCGGCACCACCGAAGTCCCGAGCTCGATCCGCCGGGTCTCGCGACCGACGACGGCCGCCACGACGATGGCGTCGAGTCCGAAGACGTGCGGAATCCAGAGCGTGTCGAAGCCGCGCGCCTCGAGATCCCGTCCCCAGCCGACGAGGTCCTCGAGGTCGCCGCCGAAGGACTGCCCGCCGACCATCACGCCGAGCTTCATGATCTCGCTCCTCCGGGCCGGCCGCCGAGCCCCGACCCCCCGCGCCGCCCCGCTTCAGCTGATGTTCATCAGGTTGTCGCGCTGGCCCATCGCGACCTCGGCGCAGTAGCCGAAGTCGACCGGCAGATTGACGCCAGAGATGAAGCCCGCGAGATCGCTGCCGAGCAGCACGAGCACGCGGCCCATCTCGACCGGCTCGGCGAAGCGGCCGATCGCGGGGCAGAAGAGCTTGATGGCGTCCTCGGGGATCTGCGTCGTCAGCTGCACCATGAACTGGCTCGCGGTCGGCGAGGGGCTGATGCAGTTGATGCGGATGCCGCGCTTCGCCAGCTCGCCGGCCAGCGTCTGCGTATAGACGATCAGGCACTGCTTCGAGAACCCGTAGGCATCGGCGTTCAGCGCCGGCGGATTCTTCAGCCAGGCCTCCCCTGCATCGAAGGTCTCGAGCGCCAGGAACTCGCGGACGAGCGGGAGGTTGCTCTTCCAGGCCATGCCGGCCGTCGAGGAGATCGACGCGATGCTGCCCCCGGCGCGCAACCGCGGGATCAGGGCGTCGGTCAGATGCCGCAGGCCGACGAAGTTGATCATCATCGTGTCGAAGGCCGAGAACGGCGGATGGGGCACGCCCGCGCAGTTGAAGAGCACGTCGATCTCGCCCGGCAGCTCGCGGATCGCGGCGTCGATCGAGGCTCGGCTCTTCATGTCGGTCTTCTGGTAGCGGTGGACCGGCGCCTTCACCTCGCCGACGTCGAGCGCATGCACCTCCGCACCGAGGGAGACCAGCAGCTCGGCGGCCGCCGCGCCCATGCCCGTCGCGCAGCCCGTGATCACGACCTTCTTGCCCGAATAACCCAGCAGGTCCTTCATCTCGTCCTCCACTCGTCCGCATTCGCCCGAAGCTTCCCGATCCCACCCGAGCTCGGAACGCCTTCGCCGCTGCCGCCATCGGCGGCGCCCCCGAGCCTGCTCGATCGACCGGAAGCGATCAAGGCTCCACCGTGATCGCGATCGCCGTCGGCTCGCCGCCCGCCGTCAACGTGCGCACCGCCTCGGCCGCGTCCGCGAGCGGAAAATGATGGGTGTGGAGGCGTTCCAGCGGCGCCTGCCGCGACTCGATGAGACCGATGGCCTGTCGGAAGCTCCGGTGGTCGACGGCGCGAACGCCCCGGAGCGTGAGGCGGCGCAGGGCGATCTCGTCGGTCGGAAAATCCGGGATCGCTCGTCCCTTGAGACCGGCGAGGACGATCGTGCCCCCCGGCCGCGCGATGCGGACCGCATCGAGCACGGGCTGCGCGGCATGGGGCGTCGTATCGACGACGACGTCGACGCCCGCGCCCCCCGTCGCGGCGCCGATCCGCTCGACCGGGTCCTCGCGTTCGACGTCGATCGCGAGATCGGCGCCGAGCTCGCGCGCGAGCGCGAGCTTCGCGGCGTCCCGGGCGCCCATGCCGGTCACGAAGATCCGGGCAGCGCCGGCCGCGCGCGCCGCGAGCACGCAGGCGAGCCCGCGTTGCCCCGGCCCGAAGATCGCGATCGAGTCGCCGACCCGCAGCTTCGGCGCCGCGACGGCCCAGGCGAAGCCCGCGCCGAGCGCGTTGGAGAGCGCCGCGATCCGCGGCTCGATCCGCGCATCGATCTTGTGGGGCACCGCGCCCGGCGGCAGATAGAGCATCTCCGCATAACCACCCCAGAGCGCCGGCGCCGTCGTCGTCGGCACGAACCCATAGGTGCCGGGCGAGACGCGACAAGGACTTCCGTCGAGACACCCGAGACAGCGGCCGCAACCGAAATCCGCCTCGAGCACGACGCGATCCCCGGGCGCGAGCTGCCAGCGCTGCGCCGCGCGCGGACCGATCGCCTCGATCCGGCCGACGGGCTCGTGGCCTGGAATCACGGCAGCGGGGAGCGCGATGTTGCCCGAGAGGACCTCGGCATCCGTCCCGCAGATGCCGCAGGCCTCGACGCGCAGGAGCGCGTCGTCTTCGCCGAGGCGCGGCCGTTCGAAGCGCTCGAGCTCGAGGCGATTCGGCGAGCGCAGGACCATCGCGCGGATTCCGGCCGTCATTCGAAGATCCCCCCGCTCCTCATGCGCCGCGTCGTGTCTCCCGGCGATCGCTCGCGGCCGTCGACGACGGCTGATCCCGGACCACGAGCAGGGCAGCAAGTCGCGCAACATCGCGTTCGCCGAGCTGCAGCCGCAGGCGCGTCGCCAGCCCTTCGAGATCGGACTCGCGCGCTGCGGGCTCGGAGGTCGTTGCGACGACCCGCAGGCGCGTGCGCGCGTTCCGAGCGCTCGCTTCCGCGGCCCCGCTGGTCCGCAGGGCGGAGAAGAGCAGAATCGCGGTTTCGCGCAGCGCGTCGAACTGCTCCTTCCCGAGATCCGCCGCGAGCGCCCGATCGAGGGCTCTCGCCGCCGAGTCGGCATCCGCCAGCAGACGATCGCCGCGCGGGGTCCGGTACAGGACGGTCCCGCGGCGATCGGCCGCGTCCGGCTCCCGGCGCAGGTAGCCGAGCGACTCGAGCTCGAGACCGGTCAGGCTGATCGATTGCCGACTGACCCGATGGCGCCGGGCGAGCTCTCGGACGCGCGATCCCCCGCGCTCGATCAGCGGCAGGACGAGCGCCTGGGACGGCTTGAGGCCGCGATGACCGAGGCTCCCCGTCGCGTCGATCAGCCGCCGCTGGACCTCGACCGCGAGCTGCGGGAGTCCGCCGAGCGGCGGGGCGAGCGATGCCGCGCGCGGACCCTCGACCCGGGGCTGGACATCGAGCGATCGGTAGAGCTTTGCGATCGCCTCCGCGAGCCGCTGCAAACGCTCCGACCCGACCTGCGCGGCATAATCGACCTCGGCCTCGCGGATGATCCGGATCGCGTCGTCGACGAGCCGGCGCCCGCGCGCCGAGAGTGCAACGCGCTGTCCCCGCGCGCCCTTCGCGGTCGGGCGACGGACGAGAAATCCGGCCCTCAGCGCGATCCCCGCCAGCTGGCTACACGCCTGTTTGGTCACGCCGAGAGCCTGCGCCAGCTCGCCGAGCGGCCGCGCTTCGAGCCAGACCAGGGAGAGCAGCGGGCCCAGGCTCGAACGCAATCCGGCGTGGCCCTGCTCGGCTCGCAGACGCGTCAGCATGCGCAGCTCGAGATCCCGCGCGATGCCGATCAGCGCATGCGCGACGGGCGCCTGGGCCTCCTCATCGACGGACTTCTTCGGCATGGGACGACGATACGCCGCGCAAGCCGCTTCAGTCAATCATGCTTGACAACTTCGTCACGGCTGATTTACAACCGAATCGGGCTCCGCCCCAGAATTTCCCAGGAGGTCCAGCGTGTCCCCTCGACGAGACCCCGAACGGAAGCTCCGGATCGCGATCATCGGGGCCGGCCCCGGCGCCCTCTGCATGGGCGTGCGCCTGCGCCAGGCGGGCATCGAAGACTTCGTGCTGCTCGAAAAGGGTCAGGGCGTCGGCGGGACCTGGTACCACAATCGCTATCCCGGCTGCGCCTGCGATCTGCAGTCCGCGATCTACTCGTTCTCGTTCGAGATCAAGAAGGACTGGACGCGGCCCTACGCCTCGCAGCCCGAGATCTTGAAGTACATGGAAGATCTCGCCGTGAAATACGACCTGCTGCGCCATGTCCGCTTCGGCGCCGAGGTGACGCGCGCGACCTTCAGCGACGAGCAGGCCCGCTGGACGCTCGCGCTCGCCTCGGGCGAGACGCTCGAAGCCGAGATCGTCGTCAGCGCGCTCGGGATGTTCAACGCGCTCGCGCTGCCCGAAATCCCGGGGCTCGATGATTTCGGCGGAAAGTGCTTCCACTCCGCGCGCTGGGATTGGAGCCACGACCTCGCGGGCCGCCGCGTCGGCGTGATCGGAAGCGCGGCGAGTGCCGTGCAGTTCGTGCCCGAGATCGTGAAGACGGCCGGGCAGGTCTACCTCTTTCAGAGAACGGCCAACTGGGTCCTGCCGAAGGACGACACGCCCTACACGCCCGAGCAGCTCGAGCATCTGCGCTCCCATCCGAGCGCGGCCCTCGAGCTGCGCGACGAGATCTTCCGCCGCGTCGACGAAGGCATGACTTTCTCCGATCCCAAGGCGCTGGCCGAGTTCGAAGCCTACGGGCTCGCTGCCCTCGAAACCGTCCGGGATCCCGGCGTCCGCGCGCGCCTGCGGCCGACCCATCCCTGGGGCTGCAAACGCCCCTTGATGTCGAACGACTACTACCCGGCCTTCAATCGTCCGAACCTCGAGCTCGTGACGGAACCCATCGCCCGGATCACGCCGGCAGGGGTCGAGACCCGGGACGGCAAGCTGCGTGAATGCGACACGCTGATCCTCGCGACGGGATTCGGCGCCAATCAGTATCTCTCCGCGATCGAAGTGACGGGCCGGGATGGCATCGCGATCGACGAGGCCTGGCGGGACGGCGCCCTCGCCTATCACGGCATCACGACATCGGGCTTCCCCAACCTCTTCATGCTCTACGGCCCGAATACCAACAACGGCTCGATCCTGACGATGATCGAGTACCAGGTCGACTACGCCCTGCGCCAGATCGAGCGGATCGCCAATGAGGAGCTCGCCTGGATCGACGTCCGGCCGGAGGTCATGCACGCCTGGAACGACGAGATCCAGCGCGGGATCGCCGCCGTCCGCGTCTGGAACGAGTCCTGCCCCGGCTACTACCGCAGCGCGACGGGCCGCGTGGTGACCCAGTGGCCCTTCTCGATGAGCGCGTTCCGGGAGCGGACGTGCAAGCCCGATCCCGAGGCCTATGTAACGAAGCGGCGCAGCGACCTGCCCGGGGCCGCGCAAGCGAGGAGTGACCGATCATGAGCGAGCGAGCCGAAGACCTCCTGATCGCCGGGGGCATCGTCGTCGACGGCACCCTGGCCCCCGCGCGCCGCGCGGACGTCCGCATCCGCGACGGCCGCATCGCCGCCATCGCGCCTTCACTCTCTCCCGAAAAGGGCGAACGGATCTTCGACGCGACGGGCTGCCACGTCGCGCCGGGCTTCATCGAGAGCCATACCCATCTCGACGGCGTCATGTGGTGGCAGCCCGATCTCGCGCCGCTCCCGGGCAACGGCGTCACGACCGTGATCGGCGGCAACTGCGGCTTCGCCCTGGCGCCGGTCCACGAAGATCCGAAGGTCCGCGAAGAGGTGGTCGAGATCTTCTCGTTCTTCGAGGATTTTCCGAAGGGGCCGTTCCATTCGCATCTGCCCTGGGATTGGCGCAGCTGGTCCGAATACCGGGCGTCGGTCGAGCGCAACGTCCGTGCGCCGATCCATTACGCCGCGTTCGTGGGCCATATCGCCCTGCGCCTCGCGGTGATGGGCATGGCGGCCTGGGAGCGCGCGGCGACGGCCGAGGAGATCGCGCGCATGGCGGCGCTCTTCGACGACGCCCTGCGCGCCGGGGCGCTCGGCCTCTCGACGAATCTGATGGACCACGACGGGCAGGACCGGGCCGTTCCCTCGCTGAAGGCCGACGACGCCGAGCTGCGCGCGCTACTCGAGGTCCTCGCGCGCCATCCGGGGGCGACGATCCAGGTCGTGATCGACAGCCTGATGCGCATGACGTCGGTGCCGTCGATGGAGCGCCTCTCGCGCCTCGCCGAAGACCTGCCGATCCGGATGCAATGGGTCGGAGTTCCGACCCTCGCCTGGCAGCGGGACATGGGCATCCAGCAGCCGCTCACGGCGATCCACGAGCGCTTCGCCGCCGAAGGCCGCGACTACTGGACGGGCTTCATGCACGTCCCGATCACGACCGTCGCGAGCATCGAGCATTCGCTGCTCTTCGCCCAGTCGAACGAATACGTCTGGCACGAGGTCGTGACGGCGCAGACCGAGGCGGAAAAGCTGGCGCTGCTGCGCGATCCCGAATGGCGAAGGCGCGCCCGCCATTCCTGGGACAACGACGCGATCAAGATCTCGTTCTTCCCGGCGCCGCAGGGGACCGTCCTCGACAATTCGGCGAACGACGCGGGTCCCGTCGGCATCACGCTCGGGGAGTACGCGGCGCAGCTCGGGGTCCACTGTTCGGACGCGCTCGCGGAATGGTTCGTCCGCAACGGCGTGTCGTCGACGGTGACGATGCCGCCCTGGCCGAAGGACGAGGAGATGGTCGTCCGACTGCTGAAGGACCCGATGACGGTCGGCAACATCAGCGACGCCGGCGCTCATGGTCAGATGTTCTGCGGCATCGGATACAACATCATGTTGTTCAGCCATTTCGTCCGGAAGACCGGCGCCCTCTCCATCGAGGAGGCGGTCCACGTCCAGACGGGCAAGCTCGCCCGCCATTTCGGGCTCGCCGATCGCGGGGAGCTGGCGGTCGGCCAGCGCGCCGACGTGACGGTCTTCGATCTCGCGGAGGTCGAGATCCGGGCGCAGAAGAAGATCTTCGACGTCCCCGACGGCGAAGGGGGTACGACCTGGCGCTGGACCCGCGATCCGGCGCCGGTGCGCCTGACCCTCGTCGAAGGCGTCCCGACCTTCGAGAACGGCGAGTTCACGAAAGCCCGCCCAGGAAGATTCCTCGCCCCTACCGGACCCCATACGAAAGGGGCAAAGTAGAAGGCCAGCCGGCGAATCGTGCTCGGAGCTCGACCCGGACTCGGACGAGTTCGAGCATCCAATCCCTCGAACAGGAGCCCACCATGCCCCAGAGCGCCTTCGATCCCTCGCGACACCGCTGGCGCGTCGTCACCGTTCCCGAAGACCAGTCGTCCTTCAAGATCCATCACGAGTACACGATCCTCGGCCACGACCTCGAGGGCGGCACCCTCGACATGGTCGTGCGCTGGTACGGTGATGGCGGGCATTGCCCGATCCATCGCCACGTCGGCACGACG
This sequence comes from uncultured Spirochaetaceae bacterium, assembly GCA_964519695.1. GTDB lineage: Bacteria > Myxococcota_A > UBA9160 > UBA9160 > UBA4427 > UBA4427. The sequence goes on along the minus strand of CAZFKD010000011.1, from coordinate 12,939 downwards.
ACCGTCCTCGTCCTCGAAGGCGAGCAGCATCTGCACGACGTTCTGCCGGGCGGTGGTCGCGGCCCCCATAAGGTCCGCCGTGCGGGCGACTACCATCTTTCGACTGGCGATCCCCATCCGCATCTCGAGTGCGGCGGCCCGGACGGCGGCCTGGTCTTTTTCGGCTGCCATGCAAAGGCGGACGGTGCGCTCTACGAGATCCTCGACGAAGCGGGGAACGTCGTGAACGTCACGACCGTCTCGAGCCTCGTCGACGATTGGAAGGCGAGTGCCTGAAGCCGGAAGCCGCGTCCGCTGGAGACTGAACCGATGATTCCCGAGACCGGATCGAACCATCCGCTCCGTCCCACTGACCTCGACCCCGAAGCGATCCGTGCGAAATACCTCGCGGAGCGCGACAAACGCCTGCGCGGCGACGGCATCGGGCAGTACCGCGCCTTCGAAGGCGACTTCGCGCGCTTCCTCGAGGATCCCTACGTCGAGCCGGGATTCGAGCGCGCGGCGATCTCGGAAGACCTCGACGTCGTCGTGGTAGGGGGCGGCTTCAGCGGTCTCTGCAGCGGCGCGCGCATGCGGGAGGCCGGCATAACGAGTCTGCGCATGATCGAGCTCGGCGGCGATTTCGGCGGGACCTGGTACTGGAACCGCTATCCCGGCGCACAGTGCGACATCGAGTCCTACATCTATCTGCCGATGCTCGAAGAGCTCGGCACGATGCCGACGCTCAAATATGCCTACGGCCCCGAGATCTTCGCTCACGCCCAGGCCATCGGTCGCCACTACGACCTTCATCGCGACGCCCTCTTCCAGACGCAGGTGACCCGGCTCGCCTGGGATGAAGCGAGCCTGCGCTGGCAGATCGGGACGAGCCGCGGCGACGATCTGCGGGCGCGCTTCGTCGTGCTCGCCAACGGCCCGCTGTCGCGGCCGAAGCTTCCGGGGATCCCCGGCATCGAGTCCTTCGAGGGCAAGCTCTTCCACACGAGCCGCTGGGACTACGACTACACCGGCGGCGATACGACCGGTGGCTTGACCCGCCTCACCGACAAGCGCGTCGGAGTGATCGGGACCGGAGCGACCGCGATCCAATGCGTGCCGCACCTCGGCGAATGGGCTCGAGAGCTCTACGTGTTCCAGCGCACGCCCTCCTCGGTCGACGCGCGCCGCAACTCACCGACCGATCCGGCCTGGGTCGCGTCGCTGCGCCCGGGCTGGCAAGCGGAGCGCATCGCGAATTTCAGCACGATCGTCTCGGGCGGTGTCGCCGAAAAGGATCTCGTCGCAGACGGCTGGACCGACATCATCCGCAATCTCTCGGGTCTCGCCTCGGCGAGCGCGCTGGCGACGATGTCGCCCGAGGAGCTGGCGGCGAAGGTCGAGCTCGCGGATTTCATGCGGATGGAGTCGATCCGGAAACGGGTCGACAAAGTCGTGGCCGACCCCAAGACCGCCGAAGCGCTGAAGCCCTGGTACAGGCAGTTCTGCAAACGGCCCTGCTTCCACGACGAATATCTCGAGACCTTCAACCGCCCGAACGTGGCCCTCGTCGATACCGATGGGCGCGGGGTGGAGGCGATCACGAAGAAGGGCGTCGTCGTCGCGGGGCGCGAATACGAGATCGATTGCCTCGTCCTCGCGACGGGCTTCGAGGTCGGAACGGACTACGCCCGGCGCGCGGACTGCGAGATCGTCGGCAAGGGTGGCCTGACGCTGACGGAAAACTGGTCGAAGGGCATTCGCACCCTCCACGGTCTCACGACCCGCGGCTTCCCGAACCTCTTCCTGCTCGGCGGCATGCAGTCCGGCGTGACCGCCAACTTCACCGAACTCTACGACCAGCAGAGCCAGCACATGGCCTACATCGTCGGCCACCTGCTCGGAAGCGGTCGGCGCCGCTTCGAGACCTCGACTTCCGCCGAAGAGGCCTGGGTCCAAATCATCCAGAAAGCGGACTTCGGCAGTCCAGAATTCGGAAAGACCTGCACGCCCGGCTACTACAACAACGAGGGCCGGCCCGGCGAGGGGCCAGGCTGGTTCGGCGGGAGCTACGGAGGCGGTGCGCAGGCCTTCTTTCAGGTACTCCGCGACTGGCGCGACCAGGGCGGACTCGAGGGCTTGGAGATCGCCTAGCGCTTCGGCGTCGCAGTACGCCGGTCCCGGGCGGAAGAACGAACGAGCGAGGAGAATCGATGCGGGATTTTCGAGGCAAGACGGCCGTCGTGACGGGCGGCGCGAGCGGCATCGGACTCGGGATCGCGCGTGCCCTCGCAGGCGAAGGCGCGAACGTCGTCGTCGCCGACCTCGAGGAGGGCGCGGCAAAGCGGGCGGCGGACGCGCTGCGCGGACTGGGCGTTCGCAGCCTCGCCGTCGCGACGGACGTGCGGCGGACCGATTCGGTCGAAGCGCTCGCGGCGGCCGTGACGCGCGAGCTGGGCGGCGTCGACCTGCTCTTCAACAACGCCGGCGTCTATCTCGGCGGCCCGATGCGGCGGGCGACCGAGGACGATTGGCGCTTCGTGCTCGACGTGAACCTCGACGGCGTCTTCCGCGTCGGGCAGATTTTCACGAAGCTGCTGCTCGAACAGGGCCGCGGCGGCTACGTCGTCAACACCGCCTCCGTCGGCGGCTTCCTCTCCTACGGCGCCGGCGTCGCCTACACCGTCAGCAAATACGGCGTCGTCGCCTACAGCGAGGCGATGCGCGTCGATCTCGAGCCGGAGGGCATCGGCGTATCGACCCTCTGCCCCGGGCCGATCGATACGAACCTGCCGGCCTCGGATCGCTTCCGAGCCAGCGCCGATCAGGTCGGCGGATTCTCCGAAGCCCTCTCGCCGCTGACGCGCGGCGGCATGAAGCCCGACGAAGTCGGACCGATCGTGCTGGCGGGCATCCGGAACGAGCTTCCCTACATCTTCACCCACGACGATCTCCGCGAGGCGTTCGCGAAGCGCTTCGAAACGGTGCTCGCCTGCTTCGACCGGATCGGCGCGCCGACGGCGGGCTGATCCGTGCCCGCTCGGCGACGGCTCGAGCGCATCGCCCTGGCTCACGGATTTCGACTAGGATGAGGCATCCGCGCGCCACGAGGAGCCGGTCACCATGGACAGTCGCCCCGCCTGCCCTCTCCGGGCTCCCATTGCCGTGCGCCTCGCCGCGAGCGTCTCGGCGGCGGCCGCCGCGGTCGCCCTGTTCGTCGCGGCCGCTGTGCTCGGCGCGCCGCGTCCGGCGTCGGCGATTGCAGTGGGTCAGCTCGACGACTTCCAGGACGGCACGACACAGGGCTGGGTCGACGCGCTCGCCGGCGCGATCTCGCCCGTGCCGCCGGTCGTCGTGGCGGATTCGGGGCCGGGCGGCAGCGGCGATTTCGCGCTTCGGGTGACGTCGACGGGTGCCGTCATCGGCGCCGGCAGCAAGCTCGTCGTCAACAACGTCGAGCCGCGCTGGCAGGGCGACTACCTCGCCGCCGGAGTAGACGGCCTGATGGTCGACGTGCGCAACTCCGGTCCGACCGATCTCCTTCTCAGGGTGGCGGTCGACGGCCCCGCCGTCGGGACGAACGGCGGGCGCTGGATCTCTCCCGCCGTCCTCATCCCGGCACAGAGCGGCTGGCAGACGGCGACGCTGTCGCTCGCGCCGGAGGATCTGCTTCCGGGCGATTTCGCGGCCACGGACGCCGAGACCACCCTCGCGAACGTCGCGATCCTGCGCCTGCTGCACGCATCGACTGCCAGCTGGGTCGGCGATTCGGTCGCGGCTCAGATGTCGATCGACGACATCGAGGCCCTGCCCGAGCCGGCCGCCGGGACTGCGCTCCTCGCCGGAAGCCTGCTCGTCCGGAGGCTCGGCGCGAAGCGGCAGCGGAACTAGCAATCGGGCCTCGGACACCGAGCGGCGCGATCGGGAGAAGACCATGGCGGACGCGAGCACGAACGAGACCGACCTCGACGTCGTCGTGATCGGCGCCGGCTTCGCCGGGCTCTATGCCCTGCATCGACTGCGCGACGGGCTCGGACTGCGCACGCGCGTCTACGAGGCCGGCGATGGCGTCGGCGGGACCTGGTACTGGAACCGCTATCCCGGCGCCCGCTGCGACTCCGAGAGCTACATCTACAGCTATTCGTTCTCGCGAGCGCTCGAGCAGGAATGGCTCTGGTCCTCGAAATATCCCGAGCAGCCCGAGATCCTCCGCTATCTGAACCACGTCGCCGACCGCTTCGATCTGCGCCGCGACATCGTGCTCGGCGCCCGGGTGCGCTCGGCCCGCTACGACGATGCCGAAGCGTGCTGGCGGATCGAGACGGAGCGCGGCGAACGCGTCTGCGCGCGCTTCCTCGTCACGGCGGTCGGCTGCCTCTCGGCCGCGAACGTGCCGGCGATTACCGGCCTCGATCGCTTCGAGGGCCGCTGGGTCCATACCGGGCAATGGCCCGCCGAGGGCGTCGACTTCGCGGGGAAGCGGGTCGGCCTGATCGGAACCGGCTCGACCGGGATCCAGGCGACCCCGCGCATCGCCGCCGTCGCACGCCACCTCACGGTCTTCCAGCGAACGCCCAACTACACGATCCCCGCCCGCAACCGCGCCCTCACGGCTTCCGACTGGGAGGAGATCCAGTCGATCTATCCCGAGATCCGCCAGCGCGCCCGCGATGGCCGGGCCGGCTTCCCGTTCACGCTCGCCGGCGAGCGCGCGCTGGATTTCTCGGAAGAGGAGCGCAACGCCGTGTATGAGGCCCTCTGGCAGGAGGGCGGCTTCAAGTTCCTCTACGCCTCGTTCGGGGACATCCTGCGCAACAAGGCGGCGAACGAGACGGCCTCGGAGTTCGTCCGGCAGAAGATCCGCGCGATCGTGCAGGATCCGGAGATCGCGCGGCGACTCTGCCCGACCGACCATCCCTACGGCTCGAAGCGCCCGCCGATCGACACGGACTATTTCGAGACGTACAACCGCGCCAACGTGACCCTCGTCGACCTGCGCGAGTCGCCGCTCGTCGAAATCACGCCGAAGGGCATCCGCACGCGGGACACCGAACACGCCGTCGACCTGATCGTCTTCGCCACCGGCTTCGACGCGATGACCGGCTCGCTGCTGCGCATGGACGTGCGCGGCGCGGAGGGCCGTCGACTCGCGGACGCCTGGGAGGCCGGGCCGCGGACCTATCTGGGACTGCAGACCGCGGGCTTCCCGAACCTCTTCACGATCACCGGCCCGGGCAGCCCTTCCGTCCTCGTCAACATGCCGGTCGCGATCGAGCAGCACGTCGATTGGATCGCCGACTGCATCGACCACATGCGCCGGAACGGGCTCGGCCGGATCGAGGCGCGCCGGGACGCCCAGGACGCCTGGGTCGACCACGTCAACGCGGCGGCCCGCGAAACGCTCTTCTACGAGGCGAAATCCTGGTACCTCGGATGCAACATCCCCGGCAAACCCGAGGTCTTCATGCCCTATGTCGGAGGCCAGGCCGCCTATCGAGACCGCTGCGACGAGATCGCGCGGGCCGGTTATTCCGGGTTCGACCTGCGTACCTGAACACGCCGGACCGGTCTCTCCTCCACCTATCCCCGCAAGTCGTAGGCGGCGAGGTCGGGCTTCGCCATCTCCTCGGTGAAGCGCTGGTAGGTGAACGGCCAGACGGCGGGGACGCCGCGCGAGTCGAGGTACCAGCTCTTGCAGCCGGTGGCCCAGATCGTGTTGCGGGCCGCCCTGTCGAACTCCTCGCTGAAGCGCGCCATCGCGGGCTCGGAGGCCGAGATCTCCCGGCCGCGTCCGGCGCGCAGCTCCTCGACGAGCTGCAGGACGTAGTGGAGCTGCATGTCGGCGATCGTGATGAGGGAGAAGTTCCCGACCGGCCCGTTCGGCCCGTTCAGCATGAAGAGGTTCGGGAAGTTCGGGATCGAGATCGAGAGATAGGCGTCCGGGCGGTGCTTCCAGACGTCCTCGAGATCGACGCCATCGCGGCCCAGGACCTTCATCGGCCGCAGGAACTGGTCGACGCGGAAGCCCGTGGCGAGGACGAGGACGTCGAGCTCGTGGAGCCTTCCGTCCTTCGTCCGCACGCCGCGGGGCTCGATCCGCTCGATCGCGTCGGTGACGAGCTCCGCGTTCGGCTGCTGGATTGCCGGGTAGAAATCGCCCGACATGATGAGCCGCTTGCAGGCCGCGCGGTAGTTGGGCCGGAGCTGCTCGCGCAGCGCCGGATCCGCGACCGAATTCTCGAGGTTCGCGCGGCAGATCGCCTCGAGGTTCTTCATCTGCTCGGACTTCGCGTCGACGACGCCGTTCGAGAACGTCTCGTGGAAGTTGCGGGTCAGCTCGTCCGCCATCTTGCGGAAGCCCTCGCGGTCGCCGCGGAAGCCCGCCTTCTCGGCCTCCGTGAAGGCCGCGTTCTCCTGGGGCGCGATCCACTGCGGGGTGCGCTGGAAGAGCGAGAACTTCTGGACCTTCGGAACGAGCGCGCTCGTGATCTGGATCGCCGTCGAGCCGGTTCCGATCACGCCGACGCGCTTGCCGTCGACGGGAACGGAGTGGTCCCAGCGCGCGCTGTGGAAGCAGGCGCCCTCGAACGAATCGAGACCCGCGATGTCGGGGATCATCGGATGATGGAGCACCCCGGTCGCGGCGATGACGACGTCGGCCTCGTCGCGGCGGCCGCTCTTGAACGAGAGCTGCCAGCGGCCGCCCTCGAACTCGAGCCGGTCGACCTCCTCCTCGAAGCGGACCCGCGGCAGCACGCCGTATTTGCGCGCGACGCCCTCGAAGTACGCGCGGATCTCGGCGCCCGGCGCGAAGCGGTGGCTCCAGTCGGGGTTCGGCTCGAAGGCGTAGCTGTAGATGTGCGAGGGGACGTCGCAGGAGAGGCCGGGATAGGTGTTCTCCCGCCAGGTCCCGCCGACCGAATCGCCCTTTTCGTAGATCGTCCAATCCTCGTAGCCCGCTTGTCGAAGGCGGATTCCGCTGAGAACCCCGGCCATGCCGGCCCCGATGACGACGAAACGCATCTCTACGTCCTTTCCCGGGCGCCGGCAGGCGGGCGCCCGTCAGTCGAAGTTCACCGCCGCGAAGGGCGTCAGCGGCGTGACCTGAACCTCCGCGACGATGTCGGCGAGCGACGCCGACATGTGCTTGAACGGCGCGCTCGCGCAGTGCAGCTCGAAGGCCTTCTGATCCGCATAACAATCGAAGTACCAGAACTCGTCCGGGTTCTCGCTCGACTGGCTCATGACGTACACGAGCGTGCCGGGCTCCTGCTTCGATTCGATGCAGACCGATTCGTTGAGCTGCTTGAGCGCCTCGCGCTGGCCGGGCTTGGCGACGATCTTCGTGATGAAGGCGGGCCTTGACATGATCTTCTACTCGGAGGTGGAGGCGGGAGTCCACCGGAACCCGGCACGCCGGTAAAGCCCCGCCGACCTCCGAATCGCAATCAACTTCCCGTATAACAGACAGGCTGTCAATAAGGGACGGGATGCCCCGGAGGCGAGGCCGAAAGCCCCGGGCGGAGCGAGGCCCTCCCCGCAGATCGCGGCCTGGGGCGGGCGGAAGAGAGTCGCGCTGAGGGCCCGAGGGAGGGTGGAGAGAGGGTGGAAGGAGGCGGAGGTCGGGCTCCGGCCGGGGCGGCGCCGATCAGGGCGTCACGATCGGGAAGCTTGCGTCGACTCCATCGAGCAGGCGGAAGAAAGCCAACAGCTCCGTGCGGCTTCCATCGACGTCGATCTCGCCGGAGAGCAGGAGGTCCGAGAGGCCGGCCTGCCCTGTGACCAGGCGCAGAAAGAACGGGCGCGTCAGCCGTACGGTGGCGGCGGCCGCCGGGTCCGCCGGCCGGGCCCAATGATGGAGGACGGCGTTCTCGACCTGCAGGACCCAGCTCTCCCCCGTATCCGTGAAGACGAAGTTGAGGGTCAGCGGGTCGCGCGCGCCGGCGGCAGCGCCGTCGAGCCGGGTCGCCATCGCCGCGAAGAAGAGCTCGAGGGGAATGCGGTCGAGCAGCGCGCTGGCCGCGCGTTCATCGAGGATCGGGCCGCCGATGCCGCGCCGGAGCTCGTCCGCCGCCGTCAGGTATTCCGAGCGCCAGACGCCCGACTCCGCCTGATAGCCGAGCTGATCGTAGGCGGCCGCGAGCAGGCGCTTCGCCTCGACGTCGCTCTCGTCGGCGAAGACGAGATGGTCGAGCAGCGTCGCCGCGAAACGGTAGTCCCCCGAGTCGATCGCGGCGCTCGCCTTCGCCTTGACGGCCTCCGGCCCGCCGATCGCGTCGACATAACGCCGGCCGAGCTCGACCGGCGGGAGCGGATCGAGGTTCGCCGGGTTGCCGTCGTACCAGCCGAGGTAGAACTGGTAGACGGCCTTCGCGTTGTGGCGGAGCGTTCCGTAGTAGCCGCGATTCGCGAAATCCCGCGCGAGCGTGGGCGGCAGCTCGAGCCATTCGGCGATCTCCCGCGGCGTCGCGCCCTGGTTGGCGAGCCGCAGCGTCTGGTCGTGGATGAAGCGGTAGGTATCGCGCTGGTTCTTCAGGAACTCGAGGGCGCGCCCCGGGCCGAAGACCGGCCAGTGATGGCTCATGAAGACGACCTCGACGTCCGGAAAGCGCTGGATCGCGTCGTCGATGTAGCCGCTCCATCGGCGGGCATCGCGAACCTTCGCGCCGCGGAGCGTGTAGAGGTTGTGCATCGTATGCGAGACGATCTCGGCGCCGCACCAGGCCTTCTGCGCCGGCAGGTAGAAGGCGAGCTCCGCCGGCGCCTCGGATTCCGGGGCGTATTGGAAGACGAGCTCGACGCCGTCGATCGTCATCGGCTGCGGCGTATGGTCGATCTCGACCGTCGGCGAAGCGAAGCTCGAAGTTCCGGTCACGGGCTGCTTGCCGAGCCCCGAATCGACGAAGCCCCGCTCGCCCCGGGGCAGACCGAACCCGAACTGATAGGCGGCCCGCCGCGCCATCGCCGTTCCGGCGAGGACGTTCTCGCTGGTCACCTCCTCGACGAAGCGCGCGGGGGCGACGATCATCGGCTCCTGCGCCCCGGCTTCGGGCAGCAGGGCCGCGACGCCCTGAAAATGGTCGACATGGCTGTGGGTGAAGACGACGGCGCGGATCGGATCGTCGCCGAGGTGCCTGCGCGCGAGGGCGACGGCGGCGCGCGCCGACTCGACGCTCGAGAGCGGATCGACGACGATCCAGCCCGTCTCGCCGCGAATCCACGACATGTTCGCGAGGTCGTAGCCGCGAACCTGATAGATCCCCTCGGCGACGCGATAGAGGCCGTGCAGCCGGTTGAGCTTCGCCTGGCGCCAGAGGCTCGGGTTCACGCTCGCGGGCGCATCGCCCTCGAGAAAGGCGTAGTCGGACGGGCCGTAGCTGCGCCCCGCGGTGGTGACGATCCGGTGGTCCGCGTCGCGCTCGATCAGCCCGCGCTCGGCGTCCTCGAAATCGCGCACGTCTTCGAGGGCGAGGGCGGCGGCGAAGGCGGCGTTCGCGGCGGCCGTCTGCGCGCTCGGCGCCGTGAAGCCCTCGGCATCGGCGGTGCCCGTCGACCCGGCATCGGCCGATCCCGCTGCGGGGGCGCCCGATTCGGCGGGTGACGCCTCGCGCGCTCCTTCGTCGCGGCAGCCCGCGCTGCCGATCGCGAGGCCGAGCCCGGCAATGCAGAGCAGGATCCTCGCCGGGAGGGACGAGGCCCGAAGCGCGCAAAGAGTGAAGCGCCCTCGTCCCCGCCTCACGCCGAACGCCGACCGCGCACGAGGCGGCCGGGCCGAGCACCCGTCGGCTCGCCGTCGCGGAAGGTGATCTCGCCGGCGACGATCGTCGCCGCATAGCCTCTTCCGCGCTGGAGCACGCGGCAGGCGCCGGTCGGCAGATCGGGCGTGATCTCGGGCAGCTCGAGCTCGATGCGGTCGAGATCGATCAGGTTGAGATCGGCCCGCCGCCCGACCGCGACGACGCCGCGATCGCCGAGGCCGTAGAGATCCGCCGGCCCCTTCGAGAGCATGCGGATCGCTTCTTCGACGGGCAGCTTCGGGCCGCGCGTCCGGTCCCGGACCCAATGCGCGAGCATGAAGGTCGGCATGCTGGCGTCGCAGATCATGCTGCAATGGGCGCCGCCGTCGGCGAGGCCGGCGACCGTCAGCTCGCTCGCGAGCATCTCGCCGATGTCGCCGAAATCACCATGCGCGTAGCCGCTGAAGTACACGTGGAGCATGCGGGTCTTGCCGCCGACCGAGTCTGCGGCGAGATCGCAGAGCGTGTCGAAGAGCATCGCGATCGGATCGACGCCTGCTCGCTCGGCCCGCGCCGCGATCGACTCGGACGGATCGGGCTCGAAGACGACGCCGTGGTCCATCGCGAAGGCGCTGCGCAGGCTGTGGCGCATGATGCCCATGCCCGCGTTGTCGAAGCGATCCTCGGCGAGCAGCCGCGCGCGCCGCTCCGGCTCCCGCAGGCGCGCGACGCGCTCCCGCATCGGGAGCCCGGCGACCTCCTGATAGGCGGGCCGATGGGCGAAGGGGTTGAACGTATCGAAGGAGGCGAGCAGGCCCGCCGGCCGCGCGAGCACCTGCGGCACGAGCCGCGCGCCGGCCGCGTTCGCCGCGGCGCTGCGGCGCAGCACCTCGCGCCACTGGTCCGGATTCGCGTGGACCTGGACGGTCGAGAACGTGAACGCCGCGCCGGTCGCGAGGCTGATCTCGCGATAGAGCTCGACGTCACGCACCGGCCCGTCCCCATCCTCGCCCATCGATCCCGCCGGCACGCTCTGGACGAGCGCGCCCCCGCCATCGATCACGGCCTGCGCCAGCGCCTGCAGCTCCGCGCGGTCGGCGAAGGTCCCGGGCACGGGATCGCCGTGGATCGAGGTATGGAGCGGAAGCCGGTTGGTCGAGAAGGCGAGCGCACCGGCGCGAATCCCCTCGCGCACCATCCGCGCCATGTTCTCGAGATCCTCCGCCGTCGCGGGGGCCTGCTCCGCGCCCCGCTTGCCCATCGCATAGACGCGCAGTGCGCCGTGCGGAATCTGCGCGCCGATGTCGATCGTGCGCGGAAGGCGCTCGAGGGCGTCTAGATATTCGGGGAAGGTCTCCCAGTCCCAGCGAATGCCTTCGTGGAGCGCCGTCCCGGGAATGTCTTCGACACCCTCCATCAGCTCGATCAGCCAGCCGCGCTCGTCCGGCTTCGCCGGCGCGAAGCCGACGCCGCAATTGCCCATGACGACGGTCGTGACGCCATGCCAGGAGGAAGGCGCGAGGATCGGATCCCAGGTGACCTGGCCGTCGTAATGCGTATGCGGATCGACGAAGCCGGGCGTCAGCATGCGGCCATCCGCGTCGAGCGTCTCGCCGCGGCCGGGCGCGAGCGCGCCGGCGGCGGCGATCTCGACGATCCGATCTCCGGCCGTCCGGACATCGGCCATGCGCGCGGGTCGGCCCGTGCCGTCGACCAATCGGGCGTTGCGGATCAAGAGCTCGGACATCGCAGATCCTCCTCGTCGAATCGGATGGCTCCGACGCTAGCCGATTCGGAGCGCGCGCACGGAGCCGGCCCGCGTCACGCGATCCGATGGCGATGCCCGCCCGACTCGGCGAGACTGCTCGCGACCCGGGCCCGCGCGGGCGAATCCGTCGCCGCGCGCGAGCGCATCGGGGCGGCGTCAGGAAGTCGAACGCGGTGTCCATCCCCCTCCCCTCGAGCGCCCCGACCGCTTCGCCGCAAAGCGCGTTCCTCGTCGGAGCGCCGCGCTGCGGGACGACCTTTCTCGCCAAGCTCCTCGCGCGCCATCCGGGAGTCTGCTTTTCGAAGCCGAAGGAGACCCATTTCTTCGTGCGCGATGCGCCGGGCATCCCGCCCGCACGCTGGCGTGAAGAATTCCTGCGGCGTCATTTCGGCCATCGCGAATCCGAAGACCATCTGCTGATCGAGGGGTCGCCGCTCCAGCTGCGCGACCCGGCGGCGATCCGCCGGCTGCTGCAATTCGATCCCGAAGCGCGCTTCGTCGTCGCTCTTCGAAGCCCGATCGACATGGTCCAGTCGCTGCATGCGCGCCTGGTCTTCCTGCTCGACGAAGACGAGCGCGATCTCGAACGCGCCTGGTCTCTGCAGGCTGCGCGATCCCGGGGCGAACGGATCCCCGCGCGCTGCCGCGATCGGGGCGCTCTCCAATACCGCACGATGGCGAGCCTCGGCAGCCAGCTCGAGCGACTCTACGCCGAGGTCGGTCGCGAGCGGGTGCATGTCGTCGTGTTCGACGATCTCGCCGCCGACGCGGCGAAGACCTATCTCGAGCTGCTCGCCTTCCTCGACCTGCCGGACGACGGCCGGCGACGCTTCCGCCCGCGCAACGAGAGCCGACGCCATCGCTTCGACTGGCTCCAGACCGCGCTCACCCATCCCCCGCGCCCCATCGCCGCCTGGCTCGCCGAGCGCGAACGCAGGGGAGAGCCCCGCCCGGAATGGGTCCGCGCCCTGCGGCGACGCGTCAAACGCTGGAACACGATCCCCGAGCCGCGCCCGGCTCTGTCGCCGGCGATGTTCGGCGTGCTGCAGAGCGCGCTCACGGACGAGGTCCGCCGGCTCGAAGCGCTGCTCGGACGCGACCTCTCCCATTGGCTGTCGGAAGATGCGCGCACGCGCTTCGGGCGCCCGCCGAGCGCTCCGGGCGAAGACGAGCGACGCGCGCACGCCGGAGCGAGTCCCCGCGCCTGACTCCGCCCGCGTCCCCGCCGCGGCTCGTCGTCAGAGCGCGCCGCCGGCCTCGACCTCGACCCACGCGATCCCGCGCAGCTCGCCCGCGCGAAAGCCCGTCGCGCGATCCTCGGGATAGAGGGCCGCGATCTTGCTCGCGACGGCCGGCGCGATCGACTCGCCATGGCAGGCCAGACACATCGGCGCGGTCATGAGCGGCTCGACATAACCCGTGCGCCCGCTCTCGAGCGCGAGCGCCGTCGGCTCCCCC
>CAZFKD010000010.1:10786-21600 GCA_964519695.1 uncultured Spirochaetaceae bacterium | reverse complement strand
GGCTGGCCGGCCTTCGTGCTGCTCTTCTTCGCCGAGGACCTGACCTACTACGCCTGGCATCGCGCCTCCCACGAGGTCCGACTGCTCTGGGCCGCCCACGAGAACCACCACTCGAGCCAGTACTTCAATCTCTCGACCGCGCTCCGCCAGTCCTGGACGACACCGCTGACCGTGCCCCTCTTCTACGCCTGGCTCCCCTTCGCCGGCTTCCATCCAGCGATGGTCGCGACCCAGATCTCGATCAGCCTGATCTACCAGTTCTGGATCCATACCGAGCTGATCGAACGGATGCCCCGCTGGTTCGAAGCGATCTTCAATACGCCCTCGCACCACCGCGTCCACCACGGCGCGAACGTCGACTACCTCGACCGCAATCACGCGGGCATCCTGATCGTCTGGGATCGCCTGTTCGGCACCTTCGTACCCGAGCGCGAGCGGCCGGTCTACGGCCTCACGAAGAACGTCGAGACGTTCTCGCCCGTGCGCCTCGCCTTCCATGAATGGATCGCGATGATCCGCGCGGCCCTGCGCCCGGGGCCGCTCGCGACGCGGCTCGCCTACCTCTTCGCGCCGCCCGGCTGGAGCCCGGATGGTTCGACGAAGACCGCGAACGAGCTGCGCGCCGCGAAAACCCGACCGCGAAGCGCGTGAGAACTCGGCCACCGAACGACGGAGGGCGGGCGTCCGCGTCCGCCCGCCCTCGGATTCGCTTCCGCCGCGTTTCCCGCCTGGGCCGGGAGACGCGCGACCAGCGCTACTGCAGGTCGCCGCCCGGGAACCCGCCGCCGCCCGGGAACGGATTCCCGCCCGGCGGAGGCTCGACCACACGGAACCGGCCGCCCCGCGCGCAGCCGGCAGCGATCGTCGTGCAGGGATTGCGCAGCGCGAGCGGCGGGCCCGGCGGGCCCGTGCCCGGACCGCCCGAATTCGTGGCGCCCACGGTCTGCCCACCCGGACCCGCGGCACCGACCGGCGGCAAGGGATCGATCAGGCTCGCCGGATCGATCGCAGGACCCGCATCGGCGAGGAGCGGCGCGCCGGCGAGGAGCGGAATGCGATCGGTATGGCCCGGAGCCGCGAACATCGCCTCGCGCGGATGCGCGATGATGCAGTCGCCAGGCCCCGCCGTCGCGCCCTGAGCACGGCGCGCGACCTCGACCGGCTTCGCCCAGTCGCAGAGCATCGCGTACGCGCCGGCCTTCTCGCGCATGATGCGCGCCTCGCGATCGCCGCCGAGGACGACACTCGAGGCATCGAGGGCGACGAGCTCGACGGGCACGCCCGCCTTGCGCGGATCGACGACACGGACCGCACCGTCTTCGAGCGTGACCCGGGGCTGGCCGGCGGCGTTGAGATCGACCTTCGCGCGGCTCTTCTCGGAGAGCTGCGCGAGCACCTCGTCGTGCCAGATGCCGGCGCTCGAGCCGGGGCCCGTCTGGACACGTTCGCCGAGCTGGATCGGATCGCCGATCTGGACCGCACGCGTCCGGCCATCGAGCCCGATCGCCTCGACGCTGCCGGAGACGCTCGCCACCTCGGCGATCGGCCGGCTCTGAACGACCTGCTGATTCTCGTCGGAGGCCTGCACTGCGGGCGCGGCAACGAGAAGAAGCGCGGCGGCGAGTCCGATACGACCCAGGCTCGCCGTCGTCGCCCGCGCGAAATCATGTCGGCATGATCGCCGTCCGGCGAGAATCCGTGAGCTCGTCATCAGGTCGAGATGCTTGGTCATCATCCATTCTTCTCCCGGCGTGCGTCGCGACTAGCGAAGCATGCCAATCGTGACGAAGGCGCCCGCGATGTGGCGGTCGTAGTCGAAGACGCGCGTGTTCGACTCGCTGTTCAAGTACTGGTAACGGGCCGAAACCGACAGCCAATCGGTGATCGGGCGGGTCAGCACGGCCCCGGCAACGCCGATGAGATCACGACGCTTGCCCACCCGCTCGACATCGGGCGGATCATTGATCGCGAAGGAAGAGCGCGAATCGTAGTCGTCGTATTCCACGCTTCCGGTGACATCGAGGATCAGCCGCCAGGGAAGGAGCTGCCTGACTCCGAGCCAGCCGCCGCCCCCGACGAAGTCGAAATCGACCCCCTCGGATCGATAGTTGCGGCCGAAGACGCCCCCGCGAAGCGTCAGCGAGTCGAGTACCCCGATCTCATGGTCGTATCCAGCGAGGATGTCGTGGCCGTCGCGATCTTGCCTCTCGCGAAGCGCGGGATCGAAGTCATCGAACAGAAAATCGTTGTACGCGTAGCGAACGTACAGGGCACCGATCCCGGCTTTCCCGTAGTCGTGTCGCAGCTCGGGTCGAACGCCGACGAATCGGATCAGGTCGTGGCCATCGAACCAGCCGTAACCCGCTTCAGGAGCGATCCGCAGCAGCGTCCGATCGCCGAGCTCACGGTCGAGCCACATCGAGGCACTCACGAAGTGCTGATCGAAATCATCCTCGCGAAACGGATGGGATCCGTTGTAGCCGGCCCCGATACCGCCACTCCAGCCGTTCTTTCGGAACAGCTCGGACCCCATGTCGGCGCCCCACCAGGCCCGGCCGTCGTCGTCGTTCGAAATGTTGTCCGGCCGTGTGATCTGATCGCTCCGCAGCGCGATGTTCGAGTCGTAGTCGAGCCCCGCCTGGAGCGTGATCCAGCGGCTCGGCCCCGCGGCTGCGCGGCGCGCTTCGGCCTGGGCCAGCGCCTCGGCGGCGCGCTCGGCCCAGACGGTCCCGGGAGCGAGATCCTGGACGCGGCGGAGGGATTCCTCGGCGCGCCGGGTCTCGCCGGCCTCGGCCTGGGCGAGCGCGGCGTAGTAGTTGGAGGCGGGCTCGAAGGTATCGCCGTGGAGGCTGCGCGAGCGCTCGAGCCGGTTGATTGCGTCGGCGGGCTTCTCTTCTTCGAGCAGCAGCATGCCGAGATAGAGCTCGGCTTCGGGATTGTTCGGCAGCATCTGCTGCGCGGCCTCGAGATCGACGCGGGCTGCGTCCTTCTCGCCGAGGTGGTACTTCACGACGCCGAGGGCGAGGCGCGCATCGCCGGACTTCGCGTCGTGGGCGACGGCGCGCTCGAGCACGGGCTTCGCCTCGGCGAAGCGCTCCTGGCTGATGAGGCAGCGGCCCGCCATCAACGCGGTCGCGTCGTCGCCGGCGGGATCGATGGCCTTCGCCTGGTCGAGCAGCGGCAGGGCCGCCGAGCAGTCGCCCCGGGTCGCGAGCTGGGCCGCGCGCGCGCGCAGGACGTTCGCCTCGTCGGCCGCGAGGGCGAGCGAGGGCAGCGAGAGGCCGATGAGGACGAGGGCGGCGACGGATCCGCCGCGGGAGCGACGGGAAGCTCCGAAGGGGAGCGCGGGATTCATGTCGAGGATTCCTTAAGCGCGCTTGCGCTGCGCGGCGAGGAGCGTGAGGCCAAAGCCGAGGAGCAGCGCCGTTCCGGGCTCGGGGATGACCTGCGCGAAACCGAGCTGCAGCTGGGGCAGAAAGTAATCGGTCCGCCCGTTCCGGCGGATGCCGGTCAGCGGCTCGTTCACGAGATAGTGGATCGACGCCGCGATCCGCTCGCCGGCCTCGACGTCGTTGCCGAGGCGCAGCGCCGGATAGTAGTAGTCGATGCCCGCGGCCTGCCCGCGGACGATCACCCAGCCGTCGGCCGCATCGATGCGGAGGCCGACGTTCTCGTCGTCGTACTCGATCGTTCGACTGCCGACCTGGTAGGGCGTCGTATGCGTGAAGAGGACGTAGCTCGCGCCAACGAAGGTCGCGCCCGAGCTGTTGTCGATCTGCCAGTTCGAAATGGCCGTATTGTTCGACGACGTCGGACGGATCGGGTCGAGCACGAGCGTCGAGGGATCGGGGATCGTGACCGAGATGCGACTCCCGATCGTCGTCAGCAGATCGACACGATCGAGGATCGGGACACCGAAATTGTCCCGCGCATCGATCGCCGAAGCGAGGCTGATGCCGAACGCCGTCGTCGGATCACTCGCCGGGCGAGTGCCGTCGAAGAAGACGTCGACCGGCAGCGCCCGCGCGGACGTCGCGCCGACGATCGCGGCGATCGCGGCGAGGGCGACGGCGAAGGTCTTCGCCGCGCGGCTGGCGGACGCAAAACGCGACGGGGATCGAAGTCGATTGGACGGTCGGGAGAGCAGCTTCGACGACATGGGATGATGGGCTCCAGGAACGGCGGTTCGGGTCTGCACGGTGAGTGGCGCGGCAGGCCGAAAAATCTCAAGCGAATTCGGGGGTTCGCGCATTTTTGCGAGCGGACCGGACACGCGGCGGCAAGCCGGCGGCAGTCGAGCCTCGGGACCACGCGATGCGCCGGCGAAAGGCCGGGGAGGAGACGGCGCTCCGCGCACGGGAAATCAAGTCGCGTCGGAAGCTCCCGCGTGGCCGGTGCCCGGGGCGCTGCGCCTCGGGACAGGGGCGATCCGCAGACGAGTCGTCGAGGGAGGGAGGCGCTGTGTCAGCGGATGACGAAACGCGCCGGACGGGCGAAGGCCTGCGGCCGCTCGCCGGCGCGCTCGGCGGGCCGGCGCATGAGGGCGCCCCGCCCCTCGAGCCAATCGATCAGCTCGAGAATCGCCTCATCGGTCGCGCGCAGGCAACCGAGCGTCACGGGCTTGCCGACCGTGAGCCAGCTCGCTCCGCCATGGAGCGCGTACTCGCCGGCAATCGGGATCTTCGCGACGCCGAGCGGTCCGTCGGGGCTCGCTGGGACGGGTCGTGCGCCCATCGCACGCGCCGTCCGGCCGGGATTCCAGGCGGGATCATGCACGACCTGCCAGAGCCGATATTCGCCGCGCGGCGAGGGATGCGCGGGGGAGCCGATCGCGACCGGGACCTCCGGTCCCGCTTCTCCCGAGGCGAGATCGACGACATGAACCCGATAGGTCTCGCGATCGAGCTCGAAGCGGATGCCGGGATCGCGCCGCGCCGGCGCACCGTTCGAGCGGCCGAACGCGAACGCGACCGGAAGCGCGACGAGCGCCGCGATCACGACGCACGCAGCGAGCAGACGGGCGGAAGAGGCGAACGCCATCGGTTGCATGTCGCTCCGACCCGGCCGACGTGGCAAACGCAGACTCGTCTCGCGCGCCATACAGCGCGAGTTGCGCGCGCCCTGCGTCCCCGCCGGCCTCACATGAATTTCTGCGGCACCGCGCAGAGCGCCGCATAGACCCCGAACGCGAGTCCGCCGACCGCCGCGACCGCCGGCGGCGCCTCGGGAAAGATCAGGATCGAGATGAAAGGCCCCCCGATCACGAAGACGGCCAGCACCGCGTAGCCGAAGGGATGCGTCCGCACCTCCTTGACGACATTCGCCTTGAGCTTCTGCCGATCCGCCATTTCGACGACCTCCCCGGGTCCGCGGCGCGGAACTCGCCGGCCGGGGCACGCCACCGCCGTCGGCTCAGCGCACGGCCGCAGGATAGGCGGCCGGGTCCCGCCCAGCGATGCAGCCCGCCGTTGCCCGGCCGCAAGGCGCGCGACCCGGAGCATACGGCCCGCAGGGCCCGGAAAGCGCGCCGTCCGATCCGCGATTCCGGGGCTGCGGTCGGCTTTCAGCCGTCCACGGGCGCCGGGGCCCCCGCAGCCGGATCCGCATCGCCGATGTCGCCCGCTTCGGATTCGACGATCGCCGCGGCGATCCTCTCGGCGAGCTCGCCGAGCACCGTTTCATGGGCACGCACACGGGCCTCCGGGGAACCTCCGATACCGGTCCGGCGCTCCTCGACGACGAAGAGCCGCGCGGGCGGACCCGCGCTCGGACCCGATCCCCGGCCTTCAGGACCGATCAATGCCCAGCGGATCCGGACGCGCAGCACACCGCCCGCCTCGGCGATCAGGTCGTCGACATGCAAGCGAACGACGTACTCGATCGGGAACGGGGCCTTCGACGGATGCGTCACGACCTGGCTCGAGCCGAGCCGCTTCGCGACGCCGAGACTCACGGCGCGCAGGCAGTTCTCCTCGAACGAGCCGAGCCAGCGGTGGCGCGCGTCGAGCTCGACCTCGCCATCCTTTCCGAGACGCGCGAGCTCGGGGCGCTCGAGATAGGCGGGCAGGCGGACCGGGCCGACGAGCACCGAGCCGTCCGGCGCACCGCGCTCGCCCGCCGCGACCGCCTCGACGCCGAGCATGAACTGCCGGACCTGCGGACTGCGGCCGAGGCAACCCGTCGTCGAGGCCGCGACCGGGAGGAGCGCAGCCAGGGCGAGCGCAGCGCTGCGAAGCCGTCCGAGAGAGCGGAGCGAGCGGGACGCGCCGAACGAACCGACTTGGCCCTGCGAGCGCATTCGATTCCAGACCAGCATGACTAATCTCGCCTCCCACGCAGGAGCTCTTCGGGATGGGTCTCGAGCCGCTCCGAGAGCAGCCGCAGGGAGCGCGCCGCCTCGGCGAGATCCGAGACCAGCCGCTCGAGCTCCTGGGCGAGCGCCGAGTCGGGGGCGATCAGCCCGTCCGCCGATTCGAGCGTCGACTCGAGCTTGTCGAGCGAAGACGCGATGCCCGGGAGGACCTCGCGGTTGGTCGTACCGGCGAGCTGCTGGACCTCGACGAGCACGTCCGAGAGACGCGCGAGGCTCGCGTCGAGGTTCTCGCCGATCGATTCGA
This sequence comes from uncultured Spirochaetaceae bacterium, assembly GCA_964519695.1. Lineage (GTDB taxonomy): Bacteria > Myxococcota_A > UBA9160 > UBA9160 > UBA4427 > UBA4427. Next base: position 14,983 of record CAZFKD010000010.1, on the reverse strand, counting down.
TCGGCAGGCGGTCGACCTTCTCGACGATGCGGGCGACGCGCTCGGTGATCGCGTCGAAGCCGCCGCCCGCGGTCGGGAGCACGGGGAACGGTGCAGCCTCCAGGATCCCCGCCTTCGGCGCGTCCTCCAGGAAGTCGAAGCCGACCGAGCGCTGTCCCGTCAGGAGGTTGTCCGTCGCGAGCCGCGCGCGCAGGCCGCGCTCGACCTGCCGGCCGAGGAAGGCGAGCTCGTCCTCGCCCTTCGCGAGGCCGAGCCGCTCGGTGTCGATCTCGATCACGACCGGGATCCGGATCTCGCCCGACTCCGGATCGACGGCGAGATCGACGTCCTCGACCTCGCCGATCGGGATGCCCCGGAACTCGACCGGAGCCCCCGCCGCGAGCCCGGCGACAGACTCGTCGAAGTAGAGCAGGAAGCGGGAGCGTCGCTCCGACCGCGGACGTTTGGTCGCCTGCTTGTTCGGATAGAGCTCGAAGATCATGTCCGGCGGGACCTCGCCTGCGACGCTGACCGTCGCCGGCGTCTCGAAGGCGACGCCGCCGAGCAGGAACGCGGCGAGCGAAGGTGTATCGATTTCGAGCCCGTCGGCGCGGAGGGTGGCGTCGAGGCCGGAGGCGTTCCAGAAGCGGGTCGTCGAGCGGACGCGGGCGTCGTGGGGCGCCTCGACGAAGACCTGGACGTCGACGGATTCGCCCGACGCCGAGAGCTCGTAGCCCGCGACGCGGCCGACCCGGAGCCAGCGGTAGTACACCGGCGAGCCGACCTCGATGCTCCCGAGCTCCTCGGCCCGGAGCCGGAAATAGTGCCCGGGCTTGTCGGACGTGACGACGGGGGGCTTCTCGAGCCCGTCGAAGGCGCGGGCGCTCCGGCCGTCCTTCGAGGGGTCGACGGCGATGTACGCGCCGGAGAAGACCGTCTCGAGGCCCGAGATGCCGCCGGCGGAGACCTGCGCGCGCACGACCCAGAAGCGCGTCTCGTCCGTCAGATAGTCGGCGAGATCGTTGACGACGCTCGCCGTCACGACGACGCCGGCGAGCTCTTCGTCGAGCCCGACGGCCTCGACCATGCCGACCTTCACGTCCTTGTACTTCAGCATCGTGCGCCCGGCCTCGAGGCCTTCGGCGCTCTCGAAATGGATCGTGATCGTCGGCCCCGTCTGGGTCCAGGCCCACCAGGCGAGATAGAGCCCGACGAAGGCCGCGACCAGTGGGACCAGCCAGACGATCGAAGGCATCGCCCGCGCGCGCACGAGCGCCTCCGGCATCATCGCGTTCTCGACGACGGTGACCCCGCTGCGGCGATCGTTGCGCGCCTCGCCCCGTCGGTCTTCGTCGCGGCCGCCCGTCGCGCCGTCTCGTCCGTCGTCGTCAGGCCCGGACATCGCGTCCCTCTTCCTCCTCGAGCGCATCCCAGATGAGGCGCGGGTCGAAGCTCTCCGCGGCGAGGATCGTCAGCACGACGACCGCCGCGAAGAAGACCGCGCCGAACCGGACCTCGACGTTCGCGAGCGTCCCGAGATGCACGAGCGCCACGAGGATCGTGACGACGTAGACGTCGACCATCGACCAGCGGCCGACGAGCTCGACGATGCGGAAGGTCGCGGCGCGATCGCGCGGGCGCCAGCGGCTGCGGCGCCGCACGGAGGCGACGAGCCCGCCGAGGCTCACGATCTTGGCGATCGGGACCACGACGCTCGCGATCAGCACGATCGTTCCGAGCGGCCACATCCCACTCTGATAGAGGTACAGGACACCGGACACGATCGTGTCCTCCTGCGCGCGCCCGAGCGAGGTCGATCGCATGATCGGATAGAGGTTCGCCGGGACATAACAGATGAGCGCCGCGACGAGGTAGGCGGTGGTGCGCGCGAGGCTCTCGGGCTTGCGGCGGTGGACGGTCGCCCCGCAGCGCGGGCAGCCGAGCGGGGCATCCGGGCGCTCCTCCGGCGCCTTCATGACGAGCCGGCAGACGGGACACTGCGCGTGCGGACCGCCGACGAGGGGCGAGGATCGCATCAAGCTTCGCCCGCGATCCGTCGCCAGACGAGCTCGGCGTCGAGGAAGTTCGAGGCCGCCGCGAGGATCGGGATCAGCAGGCCGAAGGCGTAGAGCGCGATGCCCGGCACGATGTCGGCGAGATCCGCGAGCTTCACGCCCGCGACGAGGATCCCGATCAGGAAGACCTCCATCATGCTCCAGGGCCGGAAGCGCTCGACGAAGCGGAAGGCGAGCGCGAGCCCCGGCAGCCGGAAGCCGAGATACACCGGTCCGAGCACGTAGAGCAGCAACCCGATCTCGCAGGCCGGCGACGCGATGGTCGTCAGGAAGACCAGCGCCGCGACGGCGTTCTCGCCCTGATCCAGCAGCGCGCGGGTCCCGGAGACGAGCGTCGTCTCGGTCGCCTGCCCCTGCATCTCGAAGGCGAGAAACGGATAGAGATTCGCCACCGCGAACAGGATCGCCGCCGCCACGACGAGCGCGAAGCAGACCTCGATCGTCCGGGAATGCCGCCGGAACAAGAGCCCCCCGCAGCGGTCGCAGTAGGCCGCGCCCCCGTCGGGCACGAAGGGCTCCACCACCACGGCATCGCACTCGCGACAACCGATGATCCTCAATGACCGCTCCTCGCAAGGCGACCCGGGACGGATCCGCCGTCACGCGAGCGCCATCGTATCGCCCAAGCCCCCGCGGCGCTGCGGGCGATCACTCCGGCGCCGGCATGGACGCGAGCGTTTCGGCGATGCGCGCGTCCTTGATCGCCCAGCGCGCCTCGAGCCAGCGCGCCCGATCCTCGCGCGAAGCGGGGATCTCGCCGGGGGCGATCCGCTCCGCATGGAGCCCGATCGCGGCCCCGCGATTCGCAGGTGCGCCATCGGCGGATCGCGCCGGTCGCCGGCCGCCCGAGAGGAACGACCAGAACGTCATCGGCCGCACGCCATTCGGGTACACGATCGTGCAGTCGACCACGCCGCCGAGCGCATCGCCGAGGCCGTCGCAGAGCGCGCCGAAGCCGCCGACCCGCGGCGGCAGCAGATGGCGATGGGGCGAGCGGCGACTCGCGCGGCGCTCGGGCGTGGCGCGGGTGCCTTCCGCGAAGCAGACGAGGGCGACCGGATTCTCCCGTGCGCTGCGACACGCCTCGCGCAGGGCGTCGAAGTCGCGCTGCTTGCGCTCGGCGTCCGACTCGCCGCGGCGGCTCGTGCGCCGCAGCAGCGGAAACTCGAAGGTCCAGAGGATCAGCCCGACGATCGGCAGGGCGAGCAGCTCGCGTTTGGTCAGGAATTTCACCACGAGGCCCTGGGAGACGAGCAGGCTCTGGAGCAGCAGGATGTCCGCCCAGGAGGCATGGTTCGCGAGCACGATCTGGCTTCGCTCCGCGTCGAGCGCGAGGTCCGGAAGCGGCCAGCGCAGACCGATCACCCGCCGGAGCCAGAAATCGTCGACCCGGACGGCAGCGCGGTAGATCGCATCGAGCGCGCGATGGACCGCCGGCGCGAGCGGCGGCACCACGCTGCGGGCGAGCCGGATCGGGAGCGCGAGCGCGATCCAGAAGACGAGGTTCGACGTGATCACGACGAGCGAGATCACGCTCTTCAGGTGGCTCGCGACGGTCAAGCGGCGTCGTCGCCCGCGCCATTCATCGCGCCACCGTTCGCGGAGAGCGGCGGCGCGCCGGCCTGCGGCAGGACGCCGAGCCGATCGATCGCCCGGGCGGCGACGCGCAGGGCTTCCCGCTCGTCCGGATGGGCGATCTCTGCGAGGGCCCGGGCGCGCTCGCCGACCGTGCGGCCGAAGAGCTCGGCGGCGCCCCATTCGGTGACGACGACGTCGACCTGATGGCGCGGGCTCGTCACGATCGCGCCGGCTTCGTGCTGCGCGACGATCCGCGAGCGGCGCATGCCCCCCGCCTGATAGGTCGCCGGCAGACAGACGAGCGAGCGGCCGTCCGGGCTCGCGCCGATGCCGGCGAGGAAGTCTTCGTGGCCCCCGATCCCCGAGAACTGCCGGCCGCCGAGGGTGTCGGCGACGATCTGGCCGAAGAGATCGACGGCGAGGGCGCCGTTGATCGAAACCATGGCGTGGTTCTTCGCGATGATGGCCGGATCGTTGACGACGTCGACGGGCAGGAAGCGGACGATTTCGTTGCCTTCGAGCCAGTCGTAGAGCGCGCGCGAGCCCATCGCGAAGGTCACGATCG
>CAZFKD010000010.1:0-10776 GCA_964519695.1 uncultured Spirochaetaceae bacterium | reverse complement strand
TGCAGGGCGATCGCGTTCGGGATCCCGCCGATGCCGACCTGCAGCGTCGCCTCCGGATCGATGAAGGGGAGCACGCGCTCCGCGATCGCGCGCTCTTCGGGCCCGGGCGGGACGTCCGGCAGCTCCGTCGGCCGCGCTTCGCTCTCGATCCAGACGTCGATCTCGTCGAGGGCGACCGAATGCGGATGGTCGGGCGGCAGGCCGAAGGTCCGCGGATACGCGGGGCTCGTCTCGACGACGAGCAGCCGATCCGGATCGCGGATCGCCTCGCGGATCGCGCCGATGGAGGCGCCGGCATGGAGCGAGAGCGAGACGCGCCCGTCGCGGTCGGGCGGCGAGCCCGCGACCGCGACGATGCGCGGCGCGAGCTCGCTCGCGATCCGGGCGAAGCGGCGGAAATCGCCGGGCACGAACGCGACGTCGTGTCCCGCCGCGCGCAGCGCGCGTTCGGCCGGGCCGAAGAAGCCCGAGCGCAGACGGACGCCCTTCTTCGCGAAGAGCGGATGGAGGCTGGTCAGCAGGGCGCAGAAGACCGTGAGGTCCTGCCAATCCGTTCGCTGGCCGAGGGCTTCGAGAAAGGCCAGCGGCTGGCCGGGGCCGAGGGGCATCGCGAGGCGGTCGATGGGGCGGACGAGGCGCGCGGCTTCGGCGGCCGTAGAGGCGGTTCGGCTCTTCATGGTGGCCGGAGGATCGGACAGCTTCGCGACGGTGCAATACGGGTTCGAGACCGACGGGTAGAATGCGCGCATGCGCGGCCCCGCCTCCCCGTCCCGAATCGCCGGTCCCGACTGGCCGAGCGCCCTGCCCGGCCAGCGCATCGTCTTTCTCGTCGAGGCCGCGAGTCGCGTCGAGCGCGGGCTCGTCGAGGCCTGGATCGCCGAAAGGCGCCCGGCCGACCTCGCGCCCGGCGCCTGCGAGATCGTCCAGATTCCGTGCCCGAGGCGACGGCCGCCGCTTCGCATGGGCCGCCGGCCGCACACCGGCGATCCGGCCCTCGAAGCCGCCCTCGCCGCCGGCGGCGATCCGTTGATGGCGCCGCTGCGGATCGTCTGGCAGGGAAGGCTGCGGGATGGATCGCGCTCGGGCAGCTTCCTCGGCCTGCTGCTGACCGGCGATCCCCGCGATCCCCATTGGCTGCGCCAGGCGATCGTCTCGAGGCGCGAGCCCGACCGCTGCCTGCTCGTCGCCGGCGAGCCGGCCTCCGCTTCGAATCTGCGGGCGCGCTGGACGCAGGCCTGCGGCTTCGATCAGACCGAGACGATCGGATTCGCCGAGTTCGTCCGGCAGAAGGCGACGCTGGCCCTCGAACGCGCCGAGCGGCGGGGGCGCGGCGCGCGCTACAAGGTGCCGCGACTCGTCCACGAGGAGATCCTCGGCCGGCCGAGCTTCCGCGGCGGCCTGCGCCGGATCGCGGCGGACGGGACCGGGAGCGCGCGGCGGCTCGCGGCGCTCACGAGCGAGGCCGCGCGCGACCTGCGCGAGATCGCCGCCACCCACAGCCCGCTCGTCATCGACCTCGTCAACCACGCGATCCGCTGGCTCTACACCCGCGGCTACGACGAGCAGCTCGTCTACGACGAGACCATGATGAAGCGCATCGCGAGCCTCGAGGAGCACCATCCGGTCGTCTTCCTGCCGACCCACAAATCGAACCTCGACCATCTCGTCCTGCAGTACGCGCTCCACGAGCACGGCCTGCCGCCGAACCATACGGCCGGCGGCATCAACATGAATTTCTTTCCGGTCGGCCAGATCGTGCGCCGCAGCGGCGTCTTCTTCATCCGCCGCAGCTTCCGCGAGGACGCCGTCTACAAGCACGTCCTCGCGCATTACATCGACTATCTGATCGAGAAGCGCTTCCCGCTCGAGTGGTACATCGAGGGCGGGCGCTCGCGTTCGGGCAAGCTGCTGCCGCCGCGCTACGGCCTGCTGGCGAACGTCGTCGACGCCTATCGCCGCGGCAAGAGCGAGGACGTCCTGCTGGTCCCGGTCTCGATCGCCTACGACCAGATCCAGGACGTCGGCGACTACGTCGCCGAGCAGCGCGGCGGCGACAAGGAGCGCGAGAGCTTCGCCTGGTTCGTGCGCCTCGTCCGCCAGCTCCGGCGCCGCTACGGCCGCATCCATCTCGCCTTCGGCGAGCCCGTGTCGCTGCGCCAGCAGCTCGGCGATCCGGAGGGCGACGTCCGCGACGAGACGGCGCCGCTCGGCGGCGACCTGCGCGAGGCGGGCGCGAGGCCCGGCGCGCGCTTCGATCTCGAGAAGCTCGCCTTCGAGGTCTCCGTCCGCATCAACCGCGTCACGCCGATCACGCCGACCTCCCTCGCGACCCTCGCCCTGCTCGGCGCGACGGGCGAGGCGCTCTCGGTCCGCGACACCCGCGCGAGCCTCGCGAGCCTGCTCGAGGACGTCGAGCGCCGCGATCTGCCGAAGACGGCCGACTTCTCCCATCTCGAATCCGACGCGGGCGTCGAGGCGACGCTCGAAGCGCTCGTGGGCAGCGGCGTCGTGACCCGCTTCGACGAGGGCATCGAGCCCGTCTACTGCATCGGCGACGAGCAGCAGCTGGCTGCCGCCTACTATCGCAACACGATCGTCCACTTCTTCGTGAACCGCGCGATCGCCGAGCTCGCGCTGCTGCATGCGGGCGAGCCGACCACGCCGGGCGCCGAGGAGGAGCTCGTCCCGCGCTTCTGGGCCGAGGTCATGCGGCTGCGCGACCTGCTCAAATTCGAGTTCTTCTTCCCCGAGAAGGAGGCCTTCCGCGAGGAGATCCGCCAGGAGCTGTCCCACACCGCCGCCGACTGGGAAGAGCGCCTCGCCCGGGGCGAGCTCGCGCCCGAGGAGCTCGTCCGCCGCTCCCGGCCGTTCAGCGCACACCGCGCCCTGCGGCCCTTCCTCGAGAGCTATCGCGTCGTCGCCGATCAGCTCGTCCGGCTCGATCCCGCCCAGCCCTTCGACGAGCGGCGCTTCCTCGCCAACTGCATCGGCGTCGGCCGCCAGTACAAGCTCCAGAAGCGGATCCACGCGGCCGACTCGATCTCGAAGGTGCTGTTCCAGACGGCGCTCCGGCTCGCCCGCAACCGGGAGCTGCTGGCCCAGGGGGACGCGCAGATCGCGGCGGCGCGCCTCGCCTTCGCGAACGAAATCCACGACGTGCTGCGCCGGGTCGACATCGTCGTCGCCCTCGCGGCCAGCCGCCGTGCCGGCTTCCGTTCCCACGTGCTACCTCCCGCCGCGGAGGGCTGAGCCATGCGGGAGACCCTGCTGCGCGAGCTCGCGGACCGGATGCAGATCGCCGAGCTGATGGCGCGCTACGCAGACATGGTCGACCGTCGCGACTGGACGCGGATGGATCAGATCTTTGCGCTCGAGGCGACGATCGACTTCCGGCCGGCCGGCGGCCGCGCCGGCCCCTTCCGCGAGATGCTGGCCTGGCTCGACCGTGCCCTCGACAGCTGGCCCCGCAACCTGCACATGATCACGAACCTGATCGTCGATCTCGAGGGCGACCGCGCGAGCTCGAGATGTTATTTCCACGTCCCGACGGGCCGCGACACCCACGCCGGCGCGCAGTACACCGTGACCCATTCGGGGCGCTATCTCGACCGGCTGATCCGGACGGCGGACGGCTGGCGGATCGTCGAGCGGGTCTGCGAACAGGTCGTGCGCGAGGGCAACCTGCCCGAGGGCTGGACGCCGCCGCGCTGAGGCGCGCCCGGCCGCTGCTATTTGCGCGACTCGATGAACCGGCGGCGATACTCCGCGAACGCCTCGCAGATCCCCTCGCGCGTCAGGCCGTACTCGGAGAGCTCGTATTCGTGGGGCGGGCGCTTGTCGCGGGGATTCCGGTCGCGCCAGGCCTGCATCGCTGCGCGGGCGGCGGGCGTCATCTCGATGCCGAAGGTCTGGTAGGCGCGCTCGATCTGGGGGATCGGGTCCTTCAGGACGTCCTTGAACCAGATGTCGACGAAGCGATCCGCCGCATAGCGCGACCGCGACTCCATCGAGCGCGCGGTGCCCCAGGCGAGGCGCTCCTGCCACTGCGCCGCGGCGATCTTCGCCTCGGAGGGATCGCCGTAGAGGGCCCACATCGCGTAGTTCATCGACGCGGCGGACGGCACGGTCTCGACGGGATCGCGGTGGGTGAAGATCGCGCGGGCGCCGGGGAAGACGGCGAAGAGCGTGTCGATGTAGCCGAGATGGCCGGGCGTCTTCAGGATCCAGCGCTCGCAGACCTCGCCGCGCTGGCGCTTCTGCCATTGCAGGAACTGGAGCTGCTTCTTCAGATAGACGTAGGCCGGGGTCCAATCGGCCTGGGTGATGAAGGTGCGATAGCTCGGGATGTTGACGAAGGCTTCGGGGACGTGGGAGAAGAACGAATGCTCGAGGAGCATGATCTCCTCGTCGGGGGCCTGCGCATCCCAGGGATGGATCGAGGCCTGGCGCGGATCGGCCTCGAGGATCGCGGCGACCTCGGCCTCGGCGAGCGCGATGCGCGGATCGGGCTTCGACCAGTCCATGTCGAGGGGCGGCGCGGGGAAGCGGACCTCCCACCAGTTCGCGGCGTGGTTGCGGGGATCGCTGGCGACGATGCGGTGCAGCATCGTCGTGCCGGTCCGCATCAGGCCCATGATGACGATCGGCGCGCCGAGCTCCTCCCGCAGGATCTCGGGATGGCGGCGGATCCATTCCTGCATCAGAAGCCGCGTCTCGAGGCTCTCGACGACGCGGGCGCGCATGACCGTGCGCCCGAGATCGTTGAGCGGCGCCTCCTCGCGCAGCGATTTCAGCAGGACGCCCATCGGCTCGCGGAACGGATCCGGCCCGAAATCCGAGAGACCCGTCCGCGACTGCGCGTCGGCCAGGATCGCCGCGTCGTCGAACGCGGCGCGGTTTTCGGCGCTTCCTCGGCTCATTTCGGGCGGCTCCTTCGGGACGAACGCAACGATCAGTGGCTGACCACGGCGACGGGCGAGGAGCGGCGAGGGTGGATGAGAGAGGTCGCCGCTGAGGACCGTCGATGGCGAAACCGCCCCAGATTAGGGACTCGGACGGCCGGGTTCAATCGGGGTCCGCCGAGTTCATCCGGACGAGACAGCACCGTCGAAACGCGCGTTGGATGCAAGCTCGACACGCGATCCGAGAGGCCGGCATCAAGCGGAACTCGCATCGCCGAGGATCTCTCCCAACGCGTAGAGCGTCTTCTGGGGGATCCGCTCGACCGGATAGAAACGTTCGATGATCTGCGCCGCCTGTCCGACCGATTCGACGTTCAACCAACGAAGCAGGAATCGCACGTCGTCCTCGTCGTGGAACTCGGCCCCGATTCGCATCGCGACGCACTTCATCGCGAGGAGATATTCGGGCTGCGCGATCATCACGCGCAGGTTCTCGAGTTCCAGAAAGGGCGCGAACTCCCCCTGCTCGCTGAGAAAGCCCTTGACGCCGTCGTTGAGCCAGTCCGAAGCGAGTCCGCTCCTCTCCGCTACGCGGGCCGCAGCCTCTCGTACCTGCCGAATCGGCCGGAAGACGGCATCGACGTCCTGGGTCGCCGGCCGCGCGTCGTATGCGAGACACATGACCGCGCCGCCCATCAAATAGAGCTCGCCCTCGACCCCGACGCTCCGAAGCTCCTGATCCAGGAGCTCGAGCAGCCGGCGAATCTCGCGCTTTCGCAGCGCCCGGCCGGCCATCTCAAACCCGCCCGCCGACGCCGGTATCGACGAAGATGTTGCGGCGGCGGAAGGCCGCCGGCGACGAGCGCAGGAGATGGAGCCGAAGACTCTGGAGCTGGCTCCCGAACCAGGGAGCCGCGAGCGGCGCGATCGAGCGCGTCCAGGCCGGCGGGGCGACCTCCTTCGCCGCGAAAATCTGCTCGACCATGGCGGCGACGTAGTTGAGGACCTCGGGCGATGCCGTCGCCGCCGGGCCGCTCGCGAGCGCCCACGTCAGCTCGTCGGGCTCGAGCCTGACCAGCAGATCGGCGAGCTCGGCGATTGCGTATCGATCGAGACCGTCTTCTTCGAGCCGGTCGAGGATCTCCTGCCAGCGCCGTTCGGCAGCCGGCAGAACGCGCTCGAGCACGAAGGCGGACAGGTCCCGCCCAGACCGCTCAGCCGCCCGGCGGATCGCCGCCTTTTCCTCGCGGGAGACGCGGATCTGGAGCTGACTGTCCTTCCGGGTGCCCGCCATTCGCCCAGAGTAGACGCGAGAGGGCGATTTTGTCAATACGATCGTAATGACAGCCGGCCGAGTCGCTTCCGCCGATTCGCCCGGAGCCCGACCCCGCCCGGCCGCCCTTCGACGCCTACTTCGCGGATCGATTCTCGACGGCTCGCGGCGGGGCGTACCAGATCGGCGAGGTATAGGCGCGCTCCTGCTGCTTCACGCGCACGCCGGGCTCGACCTTCTTGCCGCGGAAGCGCGTCGCGTCGATGGCGTTCCAGCGCGGCGTCGGGACCTCGAGCACGCGCGCATAATAGAAGGCCGGCAGCGCGAGATCGAAATCGGGATCCGCCCAGACCGTCGACATCTCCCGCAGCCCCTTCGCGGCATCGGGCGCGACGAGGACGTCGACGACCTTCTCCCGGGCCTCGCCTTCCCCATCGATCCAGCCCTTCACGATCTGGATCCGCTCGAGGTTCGCACCCTTCGGATCCTTCGCGACGGAGACGAGGAAGGTCGGCTGCTTCTGGTCGCCGATCGGCGCGGGCAGATCGCTCCCCATCGGCACACCCTTGACATAGCCCGCCCGCGCGACGTTGCTGGACCCCGCGTCGACCTCGCCGAAGCGCCAGCCCCCGAAGAAGAGCACCGCGATGCGTGGCCCCGTCGTCGCATAGGTCTCGCCGCGGCGCAGGGCGTCGAAGAGCGCCTCGCGCGTATTTTCCGTCGCCCAGACCCCGGCATAGCCCGCCGCGGCCTGCTCCCAGTTCATCGTGCTCGCGCCGCCCGGGTCGAAGGAATGGATGAACTCGCCCTTCATGCGGTCCGTACCGGGAAACATGTTGGCCGTCTTGCCCCAGTAGTTGTTCTCGTCGGCGGTCGCGAGGGAGGTATGCGAATCGGTGCTCCCGATCATCGCGAAGCGGAACGGGTTGACGCCGATGCGGCGCTCGAGGACCAGACCGTTCTTCAGCGCGGCACGAGCGTGACTGCCGGGGTGCATCTCGGGCAGGGTGCGCGCGGAGCCCGTGATGTTGGTCTTGTCCCAGCGCTCGTAGTCGGCGAACTCGTCGTCGGGCGAGAGGAAGGGATGTGTCTCGCTGTCGCCCTTGATCTGGGTGACCTCGACGACCGGCTCGTATTTCGCGCGCTGGCGGGCGTAGGCGGCGTCGATCGGCTTTCCCGCGGAGTCTTGCAGGGCGAACATCAGGCCGTTCGAGAGGTTCGAGTTGTGGGGGATCGCGAAGGCCTCGCCGCCGGTCTCGCGCTCGTAGCGGGCGAGGAATCGCCAGAGCTGCTCGGGCTCGCCCGAGTCGATCGCCGAGAAGGGCAGGATCTTCTTCGTGCGCTCCGGGCCGTCGCGGAAGATGACGTTGCGATGCAGATTGTTGCCGTTCGGCATCGAGCCCCATTCGTACCCGACGAAGGTCGTGAAGCGGCCGGGCTGGTTCATCTGCTCGGCGACGTCGACGACCTCGTCCCAGACTGCGCGCCGCAGTGCCGGATCGGCGCCGAGCGGATCATCGACGAGCAGCGCGCTCAACTTCCCGATCTGTTCCGGACCGAAGACCGGATTCTCGGCGATGAAGCGCGAGACCTTCGTCGCCGTCTCCGAGGCCGCGACGCGCGGATCCTTGCGGCGGATCATCGCGAAGACGCCGAGATACTCTGCATGGTCCGAGACCATCAGGAAGTCGAGCGGCCGATCGAGCTTCGCGTTCCGGCCGTTCGGCATGCGGATCGCCTCGCCCTTCGCGAAGCGGTAGGCGACGTCGGGGCCGAGCGTGAAATTATTGAAGAGGTTCGCGTCGAGGGAGTTCGACGTGTGCAGATGGAGGTCGCCCCAGAACAGCTGCGGGAGTTCCTCGGCGGAGCGCGCGTTCGATGAAGCCATCGCCAGGAGCAGGACGGTCAGTCGGGCGCCGAGTCGCCCCCGCCCGCTCTGTTTCGTCGTCTTCTCGTTCTTCATCTCCATCTCCCTCGTCTCGCCTGCTTCATTCGAACGGCCCCGAGGATAGGAGGCTCGTCCAGGATGGCACGCGCGCAGGAGCGCGTGCGCCTGCGAGCCGGCGGGGGTAGCCTGCGGACGACCGACGCCTGCGCCGATCCGTGTCCCCGGACGCAGGCCGATCACGCCCCAGGAGCCCCCATGAAGAAGACGATGCGCGCCTTCCGGATGCTCAAATGGCAGGAGCCGCCCGCGCTCGTCGAGATCGACCTGCCCGAGCCCGGGCCGGGCGAGATCCGCATCAAGGTCGCGGGCAACGGCGTCTGCCAGAGCGATCTCCACATGCCCCATCTCCCGCCCGTCATGGAGCAGCTGCTCGGCTGGAAGATGCCGTTCACTCTCGGCCACGAAGTCGGCGGCTGGATCGACGCGCTCGGCAGCGGCGTCGTCGGCCACGAAGTGGGCCAGCCCGTCGCGATCGTCTCGACGCGCTCTTGCGGGCATTGCCTCGAATGCGACGCCGGCTTCGACAACGCCTGCGACTGGAACAAGCTCGGCCGGGGCTACGGCATGAACGGCGGGATCGCCGACTATCTCATCGTCGAGAGCGACCGCCCGATCCTGCGCCTCGACAAGCTCGACCCGCGCCGCGCCGGCCCGCTCACCGATGCGGGCTCGACCTCGTTCCACGGCGTCCGTCGCGTCACCGACCGCCTCGGCCCCGGCCGCACCGCCTTCGTCATCGGAGCCGGCGGCCTCGGCAGCTTCGCGATCCAGTACCTCAAGATCCTGACGACCGCGCGCATCGTCGTCGCCGACGTCGCCCCCGACAAGCGCGCCCGCGCGATCGAGCTCGGCGCCGACGAGATCATCGACGGCGGCCTCGAAAACGTCGCCGGCGAGCTCCTGAAGCGCACCGAAGGCCGCGGCGCCGACGCCGTCCTCGACTTCGTCGGCACGACCGCGACCATCTCGACCAGCATCGCCGCGCTCGCGAAGCTCGGGCGTTATGCGCTGATCGGCGCCGGCGAAGGCAAGCTCGAGGCCCCGCTCATGGGCGCGCTCTCGGGCAAGGGCGCCTCGATCTGCTCCTTCGTCGGCGGCACCGCGGAGGACACACGCTCGGCCATCGAGCTCGCCGAGCAGGGCCTGCTCCGCAACGACGTCGAGTTCTTCGACATCGCGGATTCGGAGAAGGCCTTCGAGAAGCTCGCGGCGGGGCAGCTCGCGGGGAGAGCGGTGATCTTGCCGTGAGCGCGGCGCTCCGGCCCGGGCGATCCGGCCGATTCGGCTGAGTCCGGATCGGTCCGACGAGGCGCGGGCCTACGCTATGCCGCGATTGTGCCGCGCCGCAGCCGCCAGGCGCCCAGCCCACTGAGTCCGGCCGCCAGGACCATCAGCGCGAAGCGACCGAGGCCCGGAACGGTCGGGGGCCCGACCGGCGAGCAGGTGAGCCCGTCGCCCGCGAAGCCGACGTTGCAGGCGCAGGTGAAGTCGCCCAGCGTGTTCGTGCAGGTCGCGTTCGCGTCGCAGTTGTCGAGCCCGAGATCGCACTCGTCGACGTCCGTGCACGTCAGTCCGTCGCCCGCGAACCCGGCGTTGCAGGCGCAGCTGAAGCCGCCCAGCGTGTTCGTGCAGGCCGCGTTCACGTCGCAGTCGTCGAGGCCGAACGCGCACTCGTCGACGTCGATACAGTCTCCCGACGTTCCGCTTCCCGCGAATCCGACGTTGCAGGCGCAGGTCCAGGCTTCCTCCGTGTCCGTACAGGTCGCGTTCACGTCGCAGTCGTGGAGGCCGAGCGCGCACTCGTCGACCCCCGTCCCCTGGGCAGCGGCAGGCGCGGAGAACGCCAGGGTCGCGACGCATCCGAGAGTCGCAGCGCCCAGACAGAGCAGGGAACGAGCAATTCCTCGATCGGGAGAACCGAGAGTCGAGTCTGCCCGCAGAATGCATGAAGCGAGAGAACCCAGAAGCACGGCGAGCGACACCGCGACGATTTCGAAGGACATGACGAATCGACCCCCTCACGAGCCCGATGACTCGACCCCGATGCAGGCCCGGGAGACATCCGAATCGGGAGGCATTAGACCATGACTTGAACCCGTTCGGGCGGAATTTTCCCGTGTCGCATGCGGGGAACGCGATCCGCCGGGCTGAATTCCGCACGGGCGCGGCGCCGCCTAGAAGATCTCGTGCTCCTCGGTCACGAAGACCGCCGACCCGGCGAAGTCGATGAACTCCGCCTCGTCCTCGAGCAGGCGCTGCCCGGCGGCGCGGGCCGCCTCGCTGCCGCCCCCGCCCATCGAGGCGAGGTCGTCGAACCAGACCTCGGTGATCCCGTCGTAGGGCTCCTTCACCCCCCGAGATGCCCGCAGGCCGTCGTTGACCGCGTCGCCGACGGCACCCGCCAGGGTATGGCTCTGGACATAGCGCTTCATCATCGGGAGCTCCGCGCGGAGGCGGCGGACGAGCGGGCCGTGGACGTCCAGCCAGCGCGCCTGGAACTGCTCGCGGGTCATCCCCGGCTTGCGGCGACAGCAGAAGACGAGCTTGGTCATGGGAATCCTCTCTGCACGCCGCGCGGGCGCACGCTCGGGGACCGGCCCGATTCAGCGCCCGCCCGCGCGCGCGACCGCCCTGCCCGTCCGCCGTCCGAAATA
>CAZFKD010000009.1:5979-22089 GCA_964519695.1 uncultured Spirochaetaceae bacterium | reverse complement strand
CTGGGTACCAACGAAGTGACGCTGCTCGAGCAGCGTCACTTCGTTGGTACCCAGACCGAGCCCGAGATCTCGCGACAGCGGCGAACGGATGCCCGCGCGGCGCGCGAAGTCGATCACGCGATCGACCCCGACCTCCTCCATCAGGCGGATCGTGGGATTGTTCAGCGATCGCGCGAATGCCTCCGAGAGGGGCACCGGACCGCGAAAACGCCCGCTGTAGTTCTTGGGCCGCCACCATTTTCCGGTCTTCCGATCGCGGAACTCGACCTGATAGTCGTAGAGCGTCGCATTCGGCGGGAACCCGGCCTCGAGCGCAGCGCCGTACGCGAAGGGCTTGAACGCCGAGCCCGGCTGCCGTTTCGCCTGTACCGCGCGATTGAAACGGCTCGACTCGAAGTCGTAGCCGCCGACCATCGCGCGGACCTCCCCGGATTTCACGTCGAGCGCGATCAGCGCGCCTTCGGCGGGCCGTCCCTGGCGGTCGCGGACGCCGTCCTTGCGCATCGCCTCGAGCCCCGTGCGCAGGGCGACGACGGCCTCGCGCTGCAGGCGCGCGTCGAGCGTCGTCTCGATCCGCAGCCCGCCGCGCAGCACGAGCTCGCTCCCGAGCTCGTCGAAGACCTGCTGCCGCACCTCCTCGACGAAATGCGCCGAATCGGTGAAGGCGATGGCCGGCGCGGGCGCGACGATCTCCACGTTCTCCGCGAGCGCAGCCGATGCCGCGCTCCGCGAGAGGCGACCCGTATCCCGCATGCGCAGGATCACCGCGCGCCGATTGGCTTCGGCGGCCTCCGGATCGTTGTGCGGCGAGCGGCGGGAAGGCGCCGGCGGGAGGCCCGCGATCAGCGCCGCCTCGGCGACGGAGAGCTCGGCGACCGGCTTGCCGAAATAGGTCGTCGCGGCCTCGGCGATGCCGTAGGCGCCGCTGCCGAAGTAGATCTGGTTGAGGTAGATCTCCAGAATCTCGTCCTTGTCGAGCGTCAGCTCGATCTGGATCGCGA
This sequence comes from uncultured Spirochaetaceae bacterium, assembly GCA_964519695.1. Lineage (GTDB taxonomy): Bacteria > Myxococcota_A > UBA9160 > UBA9160 > UBA4427 > UBA4427. The sequence continues at coordinate 21,088 of CAZFKD010000009.1, read as the reverse complement.
GCGCCACGTCGCGCAGCTTGCGCATGTAGGTCCGCTCGGGATTCAGGAAGATGTTCTTCGCGACCTGCTGCGTGATCGTGCTGGCGCCCTGCTCGATCCTGCCCGCACGGACGTTCGCGACGGCGGCCCGCAGCATGCCCCCGAGATCGATCCCCGAATGCCGATAGAACCCGTCGTCCTCCGCGGCGAGGATCGCGTCGATCACGTGCGGCGGGATGTCGCGCAGCGAGATCAGCTCGCGGCGCTCTTCGACGAAGCGCCCGATCGGGACGCCATGCCGATCGAGGACCACGCTCGGCAGCGGAGGCCGATAGCGATCGAGGTCCGCGACGTCGGGAAGGCCCGACCAGACGACCGACAAGAACAAGAAGCCGCCGCCGATGATCGTCAGCAGGAGCGCGAGAGCGACGAACGCGATCAAGCGGCGGAGCGAGACCCGGGGGAGCCGGGCTCGAACGCGGGCGAGGAGGCGGGGGAAGAGGCGTAGCATGCTGGCTCGGGGCACCGTGAACGGGACCCTCACGATAGTCGAATCGGGACGGCCGGTCATCCCGCCCGGGCGCGCATTCAGGATCGGAAACTGCGCTCGCTCCGGAAGAAATCGACCCGAATCGAGCCGCGTCGTTGGCAAGCGACCGGCAATCCCGCGCCGATCCGCCGCGCCGATCCCGGCCGGGCCGTGCAACACGGGGCAGCACGGAGGGCGCATCGATCCGATCGATCGTGTCGCTCGGGCGAAGCCCAGCGCCGCGAACGAGCCGGATACTTCACGCCAGCCCGGGCAGCACCGATTCCCCGATCGTCCGGAGGCTGCGCATGACACTTTCGTGCGACAGCGGACCGAACTGCATCAGGCAGAGCAGCCGATCGACACCGAGCGCCTCGATCGCGCGCAGCTTGCGGCGACAATGATCCACGTCGCCGATCACCGCCGTCGGGATCACCTCGAGCGCCGCGAGCGCCTCCTCGGGATCGATCGGCAGGCCCGCCCGCTGGCGGTGGAGCAGCCGGATCGTCGGATTCGGATCGGCGAGCTCCGCGGGCGTCGGCCCGCGCTCGGGGCCGTCGAGGGCCGGGCTGCCGGCGGCGCTCTGCGTCGCGCTGCCGCGCACGATGTTGAACCAGTTGTCGCGGGCGACACGGAACGTGAAGGGCGCCGCGTTCATGAACCAGAGCGCCGCCTCGGCGGCGCGCGACTCGACGACCTCCTGGCGCGTCGGCGCGCAGTGGACCAGCACGAACACGGCGCGCTGCGCGTTGACGAAGGCGCCGGCCGGCCGCTCGCAGGCGGCGAGACCGCGGTCGTAGGCCGCGATCTGCTCGCGGATGTATTCGAGCGTCGCGAGCGGCGCCGCGGCGAGCAGGCCGACACCGAGACGACCGGCCGCCTCGGACGAGACGGGCGTGCTGACCGTCTGCCAGAGCGGCGGATGCGGCTTCTGGATCGGCTTCGGCACGATCTCGCGCGGGGGGATGCGGGCGAGATCGCTCTTCCATTCGAACTCGCCCGGAGACCAGATCCGCGGAGGCATGCGCAGCGCTTCTTCGAGGGAGGCCGTCGTCGTCGCGGGATCGACGCCGAACGTCTCCCACTCGGCGCCGCCCGAACGCGCGAGGCCGAGCTCGAGCCGTCCGCCGGAGAGCACGTCAATGAAGGCGGCGCGCTCGGCCACGCGGATGGGATGGTTGATCTCGAAGGGCGAGAGGATGCCCGCCGAGCCCAGCCGGATCCGCTGCGTGTGCTGCGAGAGCACGGCGAGCCAGAGGTCCGGGGCGGAGCTCATGCTGAAGCCGGGCGAGGTGTGGTGCTCGACCGACCACCAGCAGCCGTATCCGAGCGCATCGGCGAGGCGGACCTGCTCGAGGGTCTCGGCGAGCAGCCGGGACGCATCGAGGTCTTCGGTCGCCGCCGCGCTCTGGAGCTCGTTGAAGACGTCGAGGATCATGCGCTGGGCTCCCGATGCGTTCCGATCCGTCGTCTGCGAGCGGCGATGTCCGATGCGCTCAAGCGGCGGCCGCCAGCGCCGCGGCGACCCGCCGCCGGGTCTCGCGAACGAGATCCGGAGGGAGCGGGCCGAGCCGGGCGGCTGCGACGTTCGCCGCGAGATGCTCGGGCTTCGACGTGCCGACGATGGTCGTGTGCATCGCTTCGTTCGCGAGCACGAAGCGGAGCAGGAAGGCCGTCCGGCCCTCGCCTCCCGCGAGCTCGTCGAGCGACGCCCGCTGCCAGAGATCCCGGCGCACGCGGACGAATTTCTGCCAGAAGGGCTGGGGCGATTCGTGATCGGGCGCGAGATCCGGCGAGCCCCGCGCGACCCCGCCGCGCACGATCGTGCCGGCGCCGGCCGCGGCGGCTTCGCGGAGGACCTCTTCGTGCTCGGGCTGGAGCGCCGACCAGGGCAGCTGGAAGACGTCGAAGACGTCCATCGCGAGATGGTCGCGCAGGTCCGGGAGCACGCTCGACATGCCGAGGAAGCGCACCTTCCCCTCGCGCTGCAGGGCGCGCATCGCTTCGACCGTTCCGTTCGCGTCGAGCAGCGCGCGCGACGGGCTCGAATGAACCTGGACGAGATCGAGATGATCCGTCCGCAGCCGTCGCAGGCTCTGCTCGACGCCGGCCCGCACGTTGCCCGGACTGAAATCGTGCTCGAGCCGGCCGTCGCGGAGCACGGGCTCGCGGTCGACGAGACAGCCGCATTTGCTGGCGAGGAAAAACTCCGATCGTCGGCCGGCGAGATGGCGGCCGATCAGCTCCTCCGAGGCGCGGTAGTCGGGCGCCGTGTCGATCAGGTTGATGCCGGCATCGAGGACGCCGTGGAGCAGCCGCTCGACCTGGCCGGCCGACAGCGCGCCGGCGATCCCGCCGATCTCCATCGCGCCGAATCCGAGGCGCGTCGCCGCGAAGCCGGTCCGGCCGAGGATCGCGGTCGCGAGCGTCAACGCGCGGACCGCGCAGACTCCGCGCGCCCAGCCCGGTCGCGCGTCCGGCGCCCCGCCCCGCTGCGTCCGCCGCGCGGCATCTCAGCCGAGACCGTGCACCAGGACGACGTTCGACTTCGTCGCCTGCCAACGGATCTTCGCCGCCGCCTGATAGCCCGGCGAGTCGTACCAGGCCTTCATCTTCTCCTCGGACTCGAACTCGAGGATCACGGTCTTCGGCCCGGCCCAGCTGCCTTCGAGGATCTCCGGCTTGTCGTCCATCGCGAGCACCTTGACGCCCTCGAACGGCGCCTTCGCGGCGGCCTCCTGATAGGCCTGGTAGCCGGCGGGATCGTGGATCTCGACCTGGGCGATGAAGTAGACGGGCATGGGCGGGTCCTTTCTCTCGATGGTCATTCGCTCGATGATCGGTTCCTGGAGGATCGGTCGATGGAGGATCGGTCGATGGAGGATCGATCAACGCAGGACCGATCGATGGATGCTCTTCTTCCGGCGCACCACTCCTCGCAAGCGTCCGCACGTTCGGGATCGAACCCGATTCGCACAAAGGGCGCAAGCGACGCCGAGCGACGTGCGGGCTCGCTCTGCCCGGCCGACTACGCCCGCTGGTCGAGCTGGACGACGTTGCCGTCGGGATCGCGCAGGAACGCCGTGCGGACGACGCCGCCCGCCGGCTCCCCGTACGCGAGCGTGTCGCCTTCGGCGGGCCGGACCAGGATCGGAACGCCCGCTGCTTCGGCGCGGGCGACGAAGGCTTCGATGTCGTCGACCCAGAGGCCCCAGTGATGGGTCCCGACCTGGAAGGTCTTCGCGGGCTCGCCGAACGGCGCCTGCGAGAGCTGCTGGTCGAGCACGATGAAGCTCTCGTGATGGCCCTCGCGCCAGCGCAGATAGACGCCGCGGCGCCGGATCGCCGGCGAATCCCCGATCGGCGGCAGCTCTTCGATCGCGTCGAGCGAGACGTGCAGGCCGAGCACGTCGCGGTAGAAGACGAGCGAGCGGTCCATGTCGCGGACGCCGACGGCGATGTGGGAGACGTTCTGGATCTTCATGGGGGCTCCTCAAGCCGATTTCGCGAGCGCGCGCTCGAACAGGGCCAGCAGCCGGCTCCAGGCCCGCTCGGCCTTCGCCTCGTCGTAGACCGGCATGTCCGGCGGACACCAGCCGTGGAGCGCGCCGGCGTAGACTGCGACCTCCGCCTCGAGCGAATGCTTCGCGAAGGCCTCGCGCAGGACGTTCTTCGCCTCCGGCTCCTGCTCGTCGTCGTTCGCGGCGATCGCGACGAGGAAGCTCGCCTTCATGTCGGGGATCGCCCGATGCGGGCTGTCCGCCTTCTCGGTCACGAGCCCGGCGCCGTGGAACGACGCCACGGCGCCGACCCGGTCCGGGCGGGCGGCGGCGGTGCGAAACGTGATCGGCCCGCCCATGCAATAACCCAGCGTTCCGATCTTCCGACCGCGGTCGACCGAGGGCTGGGCATCGAGATGATCCACGAACGCGCGCGCGTCGCTCGCATGCGTCGCCGGCGAGAGCGTGCCCATCATCGCCATGATCTTCGCGCGTGTCTGCGGATCCGCGAAGCTCGCGCCTTCCGGCAGGAACGGCGCCTTCGTCTTGCGGTAGTAGGGATTCACGACGAGCACCGAATGCCCCGCGCTCGCCAGCCGCTTGCCCATCTGCCGCATCGCGCTCCGCAATCCGAAGGCGTCGGGCCAGAGGATCACGCCCGGATGTCTGCCGCTCGCCGGGTGCACGAAATAACAATCCGCCTCGCCGTCGGGCGTCGCGACGAGGACCTCCGCGTCGACGACCGGGAGCCCGTTCTCGGCTGCCGCGAACCCGGGCCAGAGCAGCGAGAACCCGGCGCCCGCCGACAGCACGCCGAATTCCCGGCGCGTGAACTCGCCCCGCGCGTGCAGGAACGCGTCGTGGTCTTCGAAGGCCTTCTCGTCGCACATGATCGCCTCCTCCCCGGTCTTCCGAAAAACACCGAAGCACGGCTTCCGAACACCCCGGTCGGGAGCGAGTCTGGCGCGCGCGGCGCACGCTCGCCAGAATCGGATCATGCAGACCCCGCCCGACGCCTTCGCCCCTGCCCGCCTCGGCCCGGTCGAGCTCCGCAACCGCATCCTCAAGGCGGCGACCTTCGAAGGGATGACCGGCGACCAGACCGTCGGCGATCGCCTCGTCGCCTTCCATCGCCGGATGGCGCAGGGCGGCGTCGCGCTGACGACCGTCGCCTTCTGCGCCGTCTCGCCCGAGGGCATGGGAACGCCCAACGAGCTCGTCCTGCGCGACGAGGCCGTGCCCGGCCTGCGCCGCCTCGCCGATGCGGTCCACGCCGAAGGCGCCGCGGTCTCCGCCCAGATCGGCCATGCCGGCGCGGTCGCCGCCGCCGCGGGCCTGCCCGCGACCACGCCCTCGCGGCTCTTCAGCCCGCTCGCGATGCGACGCACGCACGCGGCGACGGCCGCCGACATCGCCCGCATCGTCTCGGATTTCGGCGCGGCGACGCGGCGACTGCGGGAGGCGGGCTTCGACGCCGTCGAGGTCCATCTCGGCCATGGCTATCTCCCGAGCGAGTTCCTCTCGCCGCGGCTCAACCGCCGCCGCGACGCCTGGGGCGGGTCGCTCGAGAACCGCGCGCGCTTCGCCCGCGACGTCGTGAAGGCGGCGCGCGAGGCGGCCGGGGATCGGATGGCCGTGCTCGCCAAGCTGAACATGGACGACGGCGTGCCCGGCGGCTTCTGGCTCGACGAGAGCGTCGAGGTCGCGAAGATGCTCGAGGCCGACGGTGCCGTCGACGCGCTCGAGCTGACGGGCGGGAGCTCGTTCGAGAATCCGATGTATCTCTTTCGCGGCGAGGCGCCGATCCACGAGATGGCGAGGTCGATGCCGCGGGCGGTGGCGCTCGGCCTGCGGCTCTTCGGGCGCTTCTTCTTCCGCGCCTATCCCTTCGAAGAAGCCTATTTCCGAAGCCACGCGCGCCAGTTCCGGGCTGCGCTCCGGATGCCGCTCGTGCTGCTCGGCGGCATCAACCGGCTGGACACGATCGAGCGCGCGATGGCCGACGGGTTCGACTTCGTCGCGATGGGCCGCGGGCTGCTGCGCGATCCCGATCTCGTCGCCCGCATGGCCCGCGGCGAGGCGAGCGAGTCGCTCTGCGTCCACTGCAACAAATGCATGGCGACGATCTACGCCGGAACGCATTGCGTTCTGGTCGAGCCGTCCGCACGCGCCTGACGCGCCTCAGAAGACGACGGGCAGCGTCGCGAGACCGCGCAGGAAGAGGCTGTCGCGATAGGCGGGCGCATTCGCCTCGTCGATGTGCAGGTCGGGAAATCGTTCCAGCAGGATGTCGAAGGCGTTCTGCAGCTCGCTGCGGGCCTGGGACTGGCCGAGGCAGGTATGACGGCCGAGCCCGAACGAGAGATGCGGATTCGGATCGCGCCGCACGTCGAGCCGGTCGGGCTCGGTGAAGACGGCGGGATCGCGGTTCGCCGCGCCGTTGAAGATGATGCAGACCTCGCCGGCCGGGATGCGATCGCCGCCGAGCTCGATCGGAACGTCGGCGACGCGCTGGCTGATCTGGACGGACGTGTCGTAGCGGAGCAGCTCCTCGACGGCGGTCGGAATCGCGGTCTTCGTGCCGCGCAGGAACTCGAGCTGATCGGGATGCTGCAGCAGCGCCAGCATGCCCATGCCGAGCAGGTCCTGGGTCGTTCCATGGCCGGCCTGCAGCAGGATGTAACAGCTGCCGACGAGGTCCTCGTCGCCGAGGCCCCGGCCGTCCTCGTCCCGCGCGTCGATCAGCGCGCTCATCAGGTCGGCACGCGGGCGCCGGCGATGGTCCTCGATCAGCTCGAGGAAGTAGGCGGAGTAGCCGAGCGTCGCCTCTTCGCCCTGTCGCACGATCTCGTCGGTGACCTTTCCGATCTCGCCGCGGGCGGTCGATTGATGGGCCCAGTCGTAGAAGCGCGGCAGGTCCTCGGTCGGGACGCCCAGCATCTCGCAGATCACGATCACGGGCAGCAGGAACGCGAAGTCGTGGACCAGATCCATGCGGCCCTTCGCCTCGACGCGGTCCAGCAGCTCGTGGATCACCTCGCGAATGCGGCCGTCGCGGTTCTCGACGGAGCGCGGCGTGAAGGCCTTCGAGATCAGGCCGCGCACGCGATCGTGTTTGTCGGGCGGCAGGAAGAGCAGCGTGTTCTTCTGCATCTCGACGAAATGCCGCCCGGCGGGCCCGACGTCGAAGACGTCGACGCCGCGCGCGTCGCTGCGCACGTCGGGATGCTTCAGCGCCTCGCGCACGTCGGCGTAGCGGGACAGGACCCAGGCGGGCTTGCCCGAGATCATGTCGGTCCGCAGGCGCGGGGCGAGCGCGCGCAGGCGGTGGAGGAAGGGATAGAGCGAGCCGCGGCGTTTCGGGTCGAGGATCGCCTCGAGGACCTGCTCCGGGCTCTTCATCTCCGCCGCCAGGGCGGCATCACGCTGCCGATCGAGCTCGGGTGTCGTCGTCATCGAGATCCTCCTCCCCGGGATTCCGGGCCGGTCGAGAAGCCTTCGCTAGCATGCGCGCATGGTTGCCGCCGCCGATTCTCCGATCCGCGAGCGAAGGCGCGGGGAGATTCTCGCCGCCGCGGGTCGCCTGTTCGCCGAGCGTGGCGTTCGCGAGACGACCGTTCGCCAGATCGCGGAAGAGGTCGGTGTCCTCGCCGGCAGTCTCTACTACCACTTCCAGAACAAGGAGAGCATCCTCGACGGCCTGATGCGGCCCTACGTCGACGCGCTCCTCGAGCGCTATCGGCGCTGCGCCGAGCGGCCGGGCGACGAGCGCGCGAAGCTGCAATGGCTGGTCGAGACGAGCCTCGAGGCGATGCTCGAGCGTCCCCACGAAAACGCGATCCTGCAGGCCGAGCTGAACCGCAGCTTCCGCGATGCGCATTACACCTACCTCCGCGACGCCGTCGACGAGATCGAGCGCATCTACGTCGACGTGATCGGCGCCGGCATCGCGGCAGGCCGGATCCGGAGCGACGTCGAGGCCCATTTCCTGTTCCGCATCCTGATGGACCTCGTGAAGGGCACCGCCTTCTGGTTCGATCCTGCCCGGCACAGAGTCCCCGAGCTCATGACCGGCTGGTGGCGGGTGCTCGGCGAGGGCGTCTTTCCCGATCGCTGAGCCCGGCCCGTCCGCCCGATGACCGGGTCCTTTCGATCGCTCGTTCGCTCGTTCGCTCGCTCACGGATTGCCGTCTGCGCGCGGCCATTATATTGTGGGTCGAGCTTTCTGATCAAATGTTTGATCAAAAATTCTTCGCGCATCGCCCGGGGCGCCTCGGCGTCCGACCGTGGCGCTTGGGATCCGTACGAGGAGAGCCCGCCATGACCCAGTCGTCGCCCCGCTACACGATCATCGACTCCGATACCCACGTGACCGAGCCCGCGGATCTCTGGACGAGCCGCGTCCCGGCCTCGATGAAGATGCGTGTGCCGCGCGTCGAGTGGGATCCCGAGAAGCAGGCGGAGTGCTGGTACATCGGCGATCAGTGGATCAACTCCGTCGGCGTCACCGCGATCGCCGGCTGGAAGGAGCCCTACCCCTCCTATCCGCCGCGCTATGAGGAGATGCATCCCGGCTCCTACGATTCGCACGCGCGTCTTCGCTACATGGACGAGCAGGGCATCTGGGCGATGGTGCTCTATCCGAACGTCGGCGGCTTCGGCAACCAGGTCTTCGGGCGCCTCAACGACCCCGAGGCGAAGATGGCCTGCGTCCGCGCCTACAACGACTTCCTGATCGACTGGTCGGCAGCCGACCGTCGCCGCCTCATCCCGGTGATGACCCTTCCGATCTGGGACGTCTCCGCCTCCGTCAAGGAGATCGAGCGCTGCGCGAAGAAGGGCCATCGCGGCGTCCTCTTCACCGGTGAGCCGCAGAGCTTCGGTCTGCCCCTGATGGCCCACAAACACTGGGATCCGATCTGGGCCGCCGCCGAAGCCCACGACCTGCCGATCAGCTTCCACATCGGCAGCGGCGATTTCGGCGACGAGTTCTCCGACGACCGCGTCGAGGTCGAAGGGTATGCGGCGACCTCCGCGCGAGCCGGCGCGAAGCTCTTCATGCAGAACGGCGCCCACGTCCTCGACCTGCTCTTCAGCGGCATCCTGACGCGTTACCCGAAGCTGCGTTTCATCTCGGTCGAGAGCGGGATCGGCTGGCTGCCTTTCCTGCTGCAGTCGGCGGACTATCAGTACAAGGCGATGGCGGTGAAGAAGGCGCGCAGCGACATGCCGCTGCTGCCGTCCGAATACTTCCGCCGCCAGGTCTACGCCTGCTGCTGGTTCGAGACGATTCCGGACGACGCGATGCTCGAATTCGTCGGCAAGGACAACATCATGTTCGAGACCGACTTCCCGCATCCGACCTCGATCTACGGCAAGGAAGTCCACGAGACGATCGAGAGGAGCCTCGGGGCGCTCTCGGAGCCGTTCCGGCGCCGCCTGCTCTGGGACAACGCGAAGAAGCTCTACGCGATCGAGACGCCGGCCGGGAGCTGAGCGAGGTCGCGGGCGAGCCTGCGAGCCTGAACGATCGGATGCGCCACACCGCGTCCAGCCACGACCGGAATCCCCGCGACGACGGGAGGGCCGACCGGATCACGCCTTCGAACGAACGGGCGGAACGGCCACCGCGCCCGAGCCGCGCCGCCAGGCGAAGCGCTGGACGTCGTCGAGGCAGACGTAGAGCGCCGGCACGAGCAGCAGGGTAATGAAGGTCGCGAACAGGATTCCGTAGCCGAGGGAGATGGCCATCGGGATCATGAAGCGCGCCTGCCGGGAGGACTCGAAGATCATCGGCGCCAGTCCGCCGAAGGTCGTCAGCGTCGTGAGCACGATCGGCCGGAAGCGGCGCATCCCGGCCTGCTCGATCGCTTCGCGCGCCCCGAGGCCCTCGGCTCGGCGCCGGTTCGCGTAGTCGATCATCACGAGCGAATCGTTCACGACGACGCCCGCGAGCGCGATCATGCCCATCAGGCTGATCATGCTGAGGCTGTAGCCCATGAGAAAGTGCCCGAGCACGCCGCCGACGACGCCGAAGGGGATCGCCAGTATGACGATCGCGGGCTGGACATAGCTGCGGAACGGGATCGTGAGGACGGCATAGATGGCGATCAGCGCGAGCCCGAAGCCGCTCGACAAGGCGCCCATCGACTCGCGCATCTCGGCCTGACGGCCCTCGAAGTCGACGCTCAGACCTGGAAACTCGCGCTGGAGCGCGGGCAGCACGTCGGCGCGCAGCGCCGCGAGAATCTGGTTCGTCTGCTCCGCCGGCGTGAACTCGGCCGTCACGCTGACGATCCGGCGTCCGTTTCGGCGCTGGATCTGGGTAAACGCCCGCCCGGGCCGGACATCCGCGATCTCGAGCAGCGGCACCCACCGCCCGCCCGGCGTGCGGATCAGCAGACGCTCGACGTCGACGAGCCCTTCACGCTCGTTCGGCGGCAGACGGACGAGGACCCTCACCTCCTCGCGCCCCCGCTGCTGCCGCAGCGCCTCGGCGCCGAAGTAGGCATCGCGCACCTGCCGTGCCACTTCGGACGAGGTCAGACCCAGGCTTCGCGCCTCCGCCCGCAGACGCAGATCGAGCTGGGATTTGCCCGGCGAATAGCCGTCGTCGACGTCGCTGGCCTGCGGGAACTGCTCGATCGCCGCGGCGAGTCGCTGGCTCGCGCGGTCGAGGATCCCGATGTCGCGATGGGAGAGCTCGAGCGTGAGGCCCGCGCCCCGCCCGGGTCCGCCGGCGTCGGACTCGAAGCGCAGGGACTCGACCCCCGGCAGGCGCCCCACCGCCGCACGCCATCGCTGCGTGACCTCTGCGGTCGAGATCGGACGTACACCGGGCGGCGTCAGATAGACGTTCACCGCGACCGAGTTCTCCTCCACGAGCGCGAACGTCCCCGTGACGAGCGCGTCGCCGCCCGCTTCCCGGGCGACCTCGTGGGCCCCGTCGAGCAGGTGTCGGCGCACCGCCTCGACCTCCGCTCGCGGGCTTCCATACGGCAGCCGCGCGGTCGCGACGGCGCGATCCGACTCGACCTTCGGCATGAACACGATGCCCATCCGGCCCGAGAGCGGATAGGCGATCACGACGATCAGCAGTCCGATCCCGATCGCGACGGTCAGATGGCGCTGCTCGATCGCCCTCGAGAGCAATGGGGCATAGCGCTGCTCGACGAATCGCGAGAAGCGCCGCTGGAAGCGCTCGCGCCAGCGCGCGAGCGGCCCCGGCCGGGTCGGTCGCGCATGGGCGAGATGCGCCGGGAGGATCAACAGGGACTCGACCCAGGAGATCAGGAAGACCGTTCCCACGACGAGCGGGATCGCGACCCAGATCTTCCCGAAGACGCCCGGCACGAACGCGATCGGCGCGAAGGCCAGCAGGTTCGTCACGATGCTCCCGGCAATCGGGATCGAGACGTCGCGCGCGCCGCGAATCGCCGCGAGCACCGGCTCGACGCCGCGCTCGCGGTATTCGTGGATGTTCTCGCCCGCCACGATCGCGTCGTCGACCACGATGCCCAGGGCGATCAGGAAAGCGAACATCGAGATCATGTTGATGCTGACGCCGAGCCAGGGCAGCACGAGGAACGCGCCGAGAAAGGACGTCGGAATGCCCAGCGTGACCCAGAACGCGAGGCGCGGCTCGAGGAAGAGGCCGAGCACGCCGAGCACCAGCACCAGTCCGAGCAGCAGATTCTTCACGAGCAGCTCGCGGCGCTCGACATAGGCGGTCGATCGGTCGTCCTGGATCGCCGTGTGGACGCCGGGGGGCAGCAGTGCCTCGAAATCCGCGAGCGCACGCCGGGTCGCAAGGGAGACGCGCTCGGGCGTCTGGTCGCCGGCCCGGAACACCTTGAGTCCGATCGCAGGCTGCCCATCGAACGTGCCGGAGCGCGCCGCATCCTCGAACCCCTCGGAGACGCGCGCGATCTCCCCGAGCCGCCGGACCGCGCCGGAGGCGGTCGTGATCGCCGGGATCTCGGCGAATTCGCGCGCCCAGTCCCGCCGTTCGGTGAGACGCAGCAGGACCTCGCCGCCGGCGGTCTCGAGCGAGCCGCCCGGGACGTCGAGCGCGGTCGATGCCAGCCTGCGCGCGATCTCGGAAAGGGTCAGGTCGTAGCGCCGCAGATCCCCCTGCCCGATCTCGACGTGGATCTGCGAGGCCCGGGCGCCGACGAGATCGACCTGGCTGATGTCCTCCTCCTGCAGCAGCCGATCGCGCAACTGTTCGGCGAGATCGAGCAGGACACGCTCCTCGACGTCCCCGTAGATCTGCAGATCCATGACGTCGCGGCGCCGGACGCTCAGGCTGATCTGCGGCGCCTCGGCATCGACGGGGAACGTCCGCACGCGCGCGACCGCCTGCTGCACGCCCTGAAAGAGCCGCTCGCCGTCTACATCCTCCTCGAGCTCGATCACCACGCTGCCGAGGCCCTCGGCGGCGATCGCGGTGACTTCCTTCGCGCCCGTCAGCGCGCGCACCGCCTCTTCGATCACGAGCACGATGCCCTGCTCGACCTCTTCCGGACTCGCGCCCGGATAGGGCACGGCCACGGTGATGAAGTCGAGGTCGAACTCGGGAAAGACCTCCTGACGCACCCGTGTGGCTGCGATCAGCCCGCCGAAGATCAACACGAGCATGAGCAGGTTCGGCGCGACCCGATGCCGCACCATCCACGCGATCAGGCCGCGCTCAGCCTCGATCGAAGGCATCGGCTTCCGGCTCGACCGGCGGCGGCGCAGGCGTCGCCGCGGGGGACTTCGGCACTCCGGGAGAGGACGAACCGGGCGTCTTCTGCTCGGCGGCGATCGGCGCGGAGAGATCCGCTGGCGCGGTTCGCAGCGCCATGCCGGCGACCGGGGCCGTCAGGTCCGAGCGAACGACGAGTTCCCCGTCGGCGAGACCCTCGCTGACCAGCACGTGGTCTTCGCCGCGGAACGCGATCCCGAGCTCGCGAATCGCGAGCCGACCGGCGTCGTCGAGCACCCAAGCGCGGTCGCCATCGCGCAGCAGCGCGCGATCGATCGCGACGACGTCCTCGAGGCTGCGGCCCTCGATCGAGACGTGGACGAAGGAGTCGAGCAGCAGCGGCGGCTTTCCCGCGTGCTCCGGCCGCAGCGAGATCGGATCGTCGACCCGCACCAGCAGACGCGCCATGCGACCCTCGGCCTCGAGGTCGGCGAGCAGTCGGAAGGCATGCCCCTCGCGCTGATCGCTCCCCGCTGGCGCGCCGGGAATCGAGACGAGCGCGGGCGAGCCCGGCGCATCCATCTCACCCGTCGTTTCGATCCAGGCGAGCTGGCTCACGGGAACCAGGACCTCGACCCAGTAGGCGCTCGTATCGACCAGCGTCGCGGCCGGCGTCGCGGGATCGACGCGCGCGCCGAGGTCGATGCCCCGCATACGCACGAGCGCGTCGAAGGGCGCACGGACCACGGTCCGCTCGAGGTCGAGTCGCGCCTGCGCAACCGCCGCCTCGGCCGACTCGACTCGCGCGCGAACGCTCTCGAGCTGGGGCTGACGCAGCACGAGATCGCGATCGGCATCGGCGATGGTTTCGCCGAGCAGCCCGTACTCGAGCTCCGCCACCGACTGGTTGCCGACCTCGAGGCGGAGCTCCGATCGCGCCTGTGTGAGCTCGCTCTCGGCCCGGCGCAAGGCGAGCGCGTAGTCGCGCGGTTCGATCCGGATCATCACCTCGCCGGCCGCGAAGCGGCCGCCTGGAACGAACTCCGGTGCGACGTCGACGACCAGCCCCCCGACCTGGGGCTGCAGGACGATCTGGCGCGCGGGGACGACGGTGCCCATGGCGTCGATGCGCGCGGTGCCGCGGCTCTTGCGGACGGGGACGACCTCGACGAGCCGCTCGGCGCGCGGCGTCGGCTCGCGCTCGGCGACGGGACCCGTCTCGAGCAGCACGAAGGCGAGCACGAGACAGCCAGCGATCAGCGCGAGGGGCAGCGCGGCGGCGGACCAGCGCCGGCGGCCATCGCTTTCCGAAGCGTGACCGGCGATCGGATCGGGGATGCGATCGGTGACGCGATCGTCGGCATGATCGTCGGCATGATCGGACCCGCTCCCGGGCGATGACCCGATCATCGCGCGGCCTCGCGGGCGGCGGTCTCGGGCGCGGCGGCGAGGGTCGTCTTCACGGCGGCGCCCGTCGGCAGCGGAGCCGCGGTCGCAGGCCCCGAACCGCTCGCCGCCAGCTCGGCTGCGTCGGGCGCGCCGAGGGAGAATCCGCCGGCGAGCGCCCGGTGCAGCGCGATCCGCACGTCGAGCAGCCCCCGTCCCGAAGCGAGCAGATCGCGCTCGAGCGTCTGCTGGCTGGCGAGCGCGCCGAGCACGTCGAGATAGTCGGCGCCGCCCTTGATGTAGCGATCGCGCAGGCGATCGAACGTATCCCGCGCGAGCTCGAGCTGGGCCTCGAGGCTCTCGATCACGCGCCGCTGCTGCCGCTCGAGCACGAGGGCATCCTCGACCTCGCGCAGGGAGGTGAGGACGACCTGGCCGTAGCCGTGGATCCGCTCGGAGACGACGCCTTCGACGCGGTCGACCTCGGCCCGGCGCCGGCCGGCGTCGAAGAGCGGCGCCGTCAGGTTCGCCGCCAATCCGACCAGCCAGTTGTCGACCAGATCGGCGAGCACCTCCGAGGTGAACTGCGGCGAGCTCGTGAGGGCGAGGCGCGGCAGGCGGTCCATGCGCGCGACGTGCAGATCCCGATCCGCGGCGAGCACGGCGAGATAGGCGCGCTGCACGTCGGGCCGGCGCTCCAGCAGCGCCGCGGGCAGACCCGTCGCCGGGATCTCGCCCGGCATCGGCAGCACCTGCGGAACGTCGAGCACCAGCGCCTCGGGCGCGCGCCCGAGCAGAACGGCCAGGGCATGCCTCGCCACCCGCGCCTCCCCTTCGACCCGATGCCGCTCGCCGCGCCGCTGTTCCGTCAGCTGGCGCTGTCGCAGGACGTCAGCGGCTCCGACCTGTCCCGCGCGAAAGCGGATCGTGACGAGCCGCGCGACGTCCGCGTTCGTCTCGATCTGCGTCTCGAGCAGCGCGATCTGTCGCTCCAGCTCGACGACCGCGTACCACTGGCTCGCGACC
>CAZFKD010000009.1:0-5969 GCA_964519695.1 uncultured Spirochaetaceae bacterium | reverse complement strand
AGCACGATCGCCGCCGCCTGCACGTCAGCCTCGCTCGCCGCCGCGACATAACGAAGCGAATCCCGCGCCGCGCGGAGTCGGCCGAAGACGTCGAGCTCCCAGGCGAATGTCAGCCCGAGCCGGAACCGGTCGACGCGCCGGAGCCCGGTCCCGCCGAAGCTCGCGGACGACGCCCTGCCCTCCTGCTGCGACCAGGTCGTCCCGACCGTCGACTCGAGGTCGAGCGATGGCAGCAGCAGAGCGCCGTCGCGGCGCGCGACCGCCCGGGCCTGGACGAGCCGGTCCCAGACGGCCGCGAGCTCGAGATTGCCGGCCAACGCCTCGTCGATCAGGAGAGAGAGCTGCGGATCACCGAGCGCCTCCCACCAGCGATCCGCCTGCGGCGCCACTCCGGTCACCGAGAACGCGGCCGGCAGCTCGACGGGAGCGGGCACCCGCGGCGGCGCGCTGCAGCCGGCCCAGAGCAGGGCGGCCGCGGCGGCCCAGACCCGCGCAGGTCGCCCGGCCCATCGCCTCGAGGACATACGCCTGGCGTCGATCGCGCTCACGTCAGTCCCTCGCTGGCCGTCTCGAAGCGGGTCCCGCTGCCCTCGCAGAGCGTCTTTCGGTCGCAGCGGCATGCTTTCGGTCGTCGGCCGCACGGCCGCCGGGCGAAAGGCCTTTTCGACCGGATTCGGCGCGCCTCGGCGGGAATCTGCATGGGCCTCTGGCTCCTTCCCGAATCGATCCGGCGGCGGGGCGGGCGGATCCCTCGAACGGGCGGGTCCGGATCTCTGGGACGCTCCGAAGGGCCCGGCGGTGCCCCGTCCGGGTGCGATCGGCGAATGACCTGCGCGCAGTCTTCACCCGAGCATAACCGCCCCTGCGCAGCGGTCCTTCCGAGCAGGCTCGGCGCGCCGGATCGGTTCGCTGCCGCGAGACAGCGACCACGGGCGGTCGGCGCTTCCACCGCCGTGCCCGGGCCCTCGCCGCGCCCCGACGAGCCACGCGGAAGGACGCTCGGGGGCGTTGTCGTGTCCGGTCGTCGCACGGTGATCCGGAGCGATCGAACGAACCGCGCCACGACGACCGGCTTTCGGCTCGGATTACGCGCGTCGACAGTGTAGAGGCGTCTCTCTATGCTGGCGCGTCCGCTCCGGGAGGTATGCACACAGATGGGATCGCTCGGGCTCCGCGGCCGAATGGAAGATGCCTTCGGCGCCTGGGCTCGCATCGTGTCGCGACACGCGATCTGGATCGCGCTCGTCATGCTCGGCCTGACGGCGGGGCTCGCCACGCGCATCCCGCAGCTGAAGGTCAAGACGGCGACCGAGGACTTCCTCTTCGAGAACGATCCGATCCGCGCGACCTACGACGCCTTCAAGGTCGACTTCGGGCAGGATCAGATCGCGCTCGTGACGATCGAGCCGCCCGAGGTCTTCGACCGCCGCTTCCTCGAGAAACTCGTCGCGTTCCACCGCGAGCTCGAGGACGAGCTTCCCTATCTCGAAGAGATCACGAGCCTCTGGAACGTGCGGTCCGTCCGCGGCCGGGGCGACGAGCTCGTCGTCGAAGATCTGCTCGAGCAGATGCCCGCGAGCGACGCGGAGATGGCGGCGCTGCGGGAACGGGTCCTGTCGATCCCCTCCTATCTCACCCGCGGCCTGATCTCCGACGACGGTCGCGCGACCTCCATCCTGCTCGAGGTCGCGACTTATTCGTCGGCTGCCGGTGACGAGGGCGACGACGAGGCCGGCGGTTCCGGCGACGCGGCAGCCTCGGGAGCGAGTGCGGCGCGAGCCCCCGACGCGGAGCTCGCTGACGACCTGCTCGGGGGCTTCGAGGACTCGGTCGAAAGCGGGCAGAAGCGGCCCTTCCTCACCGGCGCCGAGAACGACGCGTTCATCGGCGCCCTCAAACGCGTGATCGCTCGCTACGACGCGCCGGAATTCCGAATCCGGCCGACCGGCGGGACACTCTTCACCCACGAGCTCACGATGACGATGGCCGAGGACGTGCCCCGCTTCTTCGGGGGCGGGCTGCTCGCGATCGTGATCTTCCTCGCGCTGCTCTTCCGGAGGTCTTCGCCCGTCGTGCTCTGCGTCGTCGTGGTTCTCCCGGCCGTCCTCTCGACCTTCGGCCTCGCGGCCGTGCTCGGCATTCCGTTCAGCGTGACCTCGCAGCTGATCCCGTCGTTCCTGCTCGCCGTGGGCGTCAGCTTCACCGTTCATCTCGTCACGATCTTCCTGCGCGAGCTGATGCACGTGGCGTCCCGCGCCGCCGCGCTCGAGGCCGCGCTCCGCCATTCCGGGCCGCCGATCGCCATGACGGCGATCACGACCATCACGGGCATGCTCTCGTTCCTCGTCGCCGAGATGAAGCCGATCATGGAGATGGGCCTGCTCGCCGCGCTCGGCGCCGCGGTCTCGGTCGTCTACGCGCTGACGCTCCTCCCGGCGCTGCTCGCCCTGCTCCCGATCGCGCCCCGGCCCGAACGCGCGTCGGGCGCCGTGCAGGCGATGCTGGGTCGCCTCGCCGGGATCTCCGTCCGTCATGCCTGGCCGATCGTGATCGCGACTGCGGGCATCACGGTCCTGTCGATCGTGCTGATGGGCTGGCTGCGCGTCTCCTCGGATCCGACCTCCTGGCTGCCCCCGGACCATCCCTACCGCGTCGCGACCGACTTCGCGGAGGACCGCTTCGGCGGGGCGATGACCTATGAGCTCCTGATCGATACGGGCCGCTCCGACGGGATCAAGCAGCCCGAAGTCCTGAACGCGATCGAGCGCCTCGACGAGGTCGTCGCCGATCATCGCGAGCGCGGCGCGCGCATCACGCACACGAGCTCGATCGTCGAGATCGTCAAGGAGAGCCATCAGGCGCTGAACGCCGACGACCCCGCCTACTACGCGCTCCCCCAGGATGCGCGCCTGATCGCCCAGGAGCTCCTGCTCTTCGAGAACGGCGGCGCGGACGACCTCGAGAAGGTCGTCGATCCCGACTACAGCCGGACCCATCTGACGCTCAAGACGACCTGGCGGGACGGTGTCCATTTCGCCCGGTTCATCCGCGAGTCCCAGGCCGATTTCGCCGCGCAGCTCGCGGGCCTGGCAAGCCTCGAGATCACGGGCATGAGCACCGTCGTCTCACGCACCGTCGACGCCACGACCGAGAGCATGCTCCGCAGCTACGCCCTCGCGCTCGCCTTGATCACGCCGCTCATGATGGTGCTGATCGGGAGCCTGCGCGCCGGGCTCGTCAGCATGGTTCCGAACCTCGTCCCGATCGCGACGACGCTCGCCCTGATGGCGGTTCTCGACATCCCGATCGACATGTTCACGCTGCTCGCGGGCTGCATCGCGATCGGCCTCGCCGTCGACGACACGATCCATTTCATCGCCGGCTTCCGCCGCTACCTCGCCCAGGGCCACGACGCCGAACGCGCCGTGGAATTGACGATGCAGTCGACCGGACAGGCGCTCCTGTTCACTTCGATCGTGCTGACGTCCGGCTTCATCGTGCTGACGCTGTCTTCACTGCTGAACCTGCGCCAGGTCGGCATCCTGACGTCGTTCGCGATCGGCTCCGCCTTCCTGCTCGACGTCACCGTCACGCCGGCGCTGCTCGTGCTGACGCACCGGAACCGGAAGAGCACAGAGCGCGCCTGACGCGCCGGCCTGCACGCCGGACCGCCCAGAATGGGCTCAGCGCCCGACGAAGCGCGGCGGCCGCTTCTCCGCGAACGCCTTCGGCCCCTCCTTCGCGTCCTCCGACGCGAAGACGCGCGCGCCGATCGCCTTCTCGAGGACGAAGGGCGTCGCCTGCTGCAGCGCGCGGACGGCGATCTCCTTCGCCGTCCGCACCGCGAGCGGGCCGTTCCTGCAGATCTTCTCCGCCAGCTCGATCGCGGCGGGCATCAGCTCGGCAGGCTCGACGATGCGGTTGACGAGGCCGACCTCGCAGGCGCGCTGGGCCGTGATCGTCTGCGCGGTCAGCAGTAGCTCCATCGCGACGGCCCAGGGGATCTGCTGCGGCAGCCGGACATGCGAGCCGCCGGTCGGGATGACGCCCCAGCGCGTCTCGGCGAGGGCGAAGGTCGCGTGCGGGACGGCGAGGCGCAGGTCGGTGCCGAGCATGAACTCGAGGCCGCCCGCGATGCAGGCGCCGTTGATCGCCGCGATGATCGGCTTGTAGACGTCGGAGAAGGGGCGCTTCGTATGGTCCTCGTAGCCCATCTCGTCGCCGCCCGTGATCTGGGGGAGCGCGTCCTTGAGGTCCATGCCGGCGCAGAAGGCCTTCTCGCCGCGGCCCGTCAGGATCGCGACCCAGAGGTCGGGATCGGCCTGGAACTCGGCGAAGCCCGCGTCCATGCCGACGAGCATCTCGCGGGTGAAGGCGTTGAGCGCCTCGGGGCGGTCGATCGTGAAGATCGCGACGTGGCCCCGCTTCTCGAAGGCGATCGTCTTCGGCAGCCCTTCCATCATCGCGCCCGCCCTCCCGCGGCGCGCGGCGCGCCGCTCTCGATCCGGCGGAAGCGCGCCAACACGCGATCGCCCCACCGGTCACTCCGTTCGAACACCACCTCGACCGGCATCTCCATCTCGAGCGCCTCGAGCGGGCAGTCGACGATGCCCGAGACGAGGCGCGGCCCCTCGTCGAGCTCGACGACGACGACGGCGTACGGAACGTCGCCCGTGAACGCGGGATGCATCGCGCGGTGCACGACCGTCCAGGTATAGATCCGGCCGGTTCCCTTCACGGGCTCCCAGGCCCAATCCGTCGCGGCGCAGCTCGGACAGATCACGCGCGGGACATGACACCACGCACGACAGGCCTTGCAGCGCCGCAGCCGCAGCTCGCCGCGCGCACACCAGGCGTAGAACTCGTCGCCCGTCCCCTTCGAACCGATCTCGTCGGCCCCGATCGCCGTCAAGGATGCCATCCCGCGCCCGCTCCTCATCGCCGCGAAAGGATCGCGACGCTCCCGTCTCCGAAATCGCCCCAGCCCGTCACGACGCCGAGCTCGGCGTTCGCGACCTGCCGCGCGCCGCAATCCCCGCGCAACTGGCGAACGGCTTCGACGACGTGGTTCATGCCGACGACGTGGGCCTCGGAGAGCAGGCCGCCGTGGGTGTTGACCGGGAGCGCGCCGCCGAGCTCGATGCGCCCGCCCTCGACGAAGGGGCCGCCCTCGCCGCGCGCGCAGAGACCGAGCTCCTCGACCTGATGGATCAGCTCGAAGGTGAAGCAGTCGTAGATCATCGCGAAGTCGAGATCGGTCGGGCGCACGCCCGCCCGGCCGAAGGCCTCGGGGGCCGCGCGGCCGAGGCCCGTCTCGAAGATGTTCGTGCGGTTCGTGATCTCGTCGGCCGGATGCGGCTGCGCCGCGGCGGCGGCTTCGACGCGCACGATCGGCTTGCCGAGATCGCGCGCGCGCTCCTCGGTCGTGACGACGAAGGCCGCGGCGCCGTCGGTCTCGATGCAGCAGTCGAGCATCTTGTAGGGATCCGCGAGCATCGGCGACGCGAGATAGTCGGCCATCGTCATCGGCTTGCCGCGCATGACGGCGTTCGGATTGAGCTGGGCGTGCTTTCGCATCGCGACGGCGACGGCGCCGAGCTGCTCGCGCTTCGTCCCGAACTCGTACATGTGGCGCTGGGCCATGACCGCGTACCACTGCATCGGCGCGGTGTAGCCATGCGGAAAATAGTAGTCGGCGGCGATCGCGCCGCCCGGCAGCCGCGCGGGATCGAGCACGAGCTCCCGCGTGCGCGGCCCGGAGAAGGCGGCCCAGCCCGCCGGGATCAGGATCGCGGAGGCGCGGCCGGCGGCGAGCACGTCCGCCGCGAGCGCGAGCGAGGCGACCGGCGAGGCGCCGCCCATCGCGACGGTCGCCGCGAAACGCACGCGATCGCAGCCGAGGTTCGCGACGATCGCCTCGGCGTTCGCGAGGTTCTGGAAGGGCATGATGCCGTCGATGTCGCGGCGCT
>CAZFKD010000008.1:0-22170 GCA_964519695.1 uncultured Spirochaetaceae bacterium | reverse complement strand
CGCCGCTCGGCGCCGGTGGAGAAGGATTGGTGAGGCGCGCGGCTCGGGCAGCAGCAGACGATCGCGGTCGCGGCCCGTTCGCGGCGGGGCGGATGCTCGTTCTGCTGCTGGCCCTGCTCGCGGCCGGCGTTGCCGCCGCGCAGGAAGCCCGGGTCGAGATCGATCCGGGGCCGCATCATCGCGGGGAGCTGATCGCGCTCCAGATCGTCGCGACCGGATTCGACGAGGAGCCGGCGCCCGAAATCGGATTCGACCCGACGGACGGACTGTCGATCCGCTTGCTCGGCGTCTCGCCGAGCACCTCGACCTCGATCACGATCATCAACGGCCAGTTCAGCCGCGTCCACGAGGTCACCTTCGTCTATCGCTACGAGCTGATCGGCACGCGTACGGGGCGTGCGCAGGTGCCGGAGTTCAGCGTCCGACAGGGGGCGGTCGTGCGCACGACGCGGCCCTTCCCGATCGAGATCGCGGAGGTGACCAGCAGTGATGCGTTCGGCATCGCCGTCGTGCTGCCGCCGGGACCGATCTTCGTCGGCCAGAAGGTCCCGGTCGAAATCGAGCTGCGCATCGGCGAGGAGGTCCTGCAGGACTACCTCAACTATCGCCTCCACGTCCCGCTCTTCGATCTGCCGGGCGTCCGCTTCATCGACGCCAGCTCCGCCCGTTCGAATACCCAGCTCGAGATCACGACCGCGGCCGGCCTGCTCCGACTGCCTGCGCTCTCCGAAGAGCGCACGATCGGCGGCCGCCCGCACGTCGTCTTGCGGGCCGAGCGAACGCTGGTCGCCCAGAAGCCGGGCATGCTTCGCGCCGAGGCGCCGACCGTCACGATCGAGCGGGGCACCGGCTTTCGCCGTGATCTCTTCGGGCAGCGCCGCGCCACCGGAACGCGGCGCTCGGTCGCGGCCGGCCGGGCGATCCAGCTCGAGGTCGCCGAAGTCCCGGCGGAGGGGCGACCGGCGAGCTATGCCGGCGCCGTCGGATCGGATTTCAGCCTCGAGGTCGAGGCCGATCGCAGCGTCGTCCAGCTCGGCGAGCCGATCTCGCTCCGCTTCCATCTGCGCGGGCGCGGCGATCTCTCGGCCGCCGGTCTTCCGCCGCTGACGGCCGAGGGCCTCTTCGATCCCGCGCTCTTCCGCCTGCCCGAGGAAGCGCCGGCGGGCCTGCTCGACGAAGACGGCAAGCATTTCGAGGTCACGCTGCGCGTGCTCGACGCGAGCGTGCGCGAGATTCCGCCGCTCGCCTACTCCTGGTTCGACGCCGAGACGCGGCAGTTCGAGACGATCCATTCGCGGCCGATCGCGCTCTCCGTCGGGGCAGCACAGGTCGTCGGCGCGGAGTCGGTCGAGCGGCGATCCGGCAAGGGCGAGGCGATCGGCGCAGCGGCCGGGGCGAGCGGCTCACAGACGAGCGGGCGCGCGGGCGACGCTGCGGGCCGGACGAGCGATGCGAGCGGGGCGCAGCCGACGACCCCGGGCTCGGGCGGCGAGATCGCGGCTGCTGCGCGCCGCGCATCCTTCGCCGAGAGCGCCGCAAATCTCGCGCTCGAACGCGATCCCGACACGCTCCTGCGGAGGGCGCGCGCCGAGCAGGGCACGGGAATCGCGACGCTCTCGCTCTACGCCGTCGGCCTCGCGCTGCTCGGATTCGGGCTGCTCGACCGCCGGCGCCGCGCGGTCGATCCGCGCTGGCGTGCGCGCAAGCAGGCGATCGCCGCGGCGCGGGCGGCGATCGAGGCGGCGTGTGCTCCCGGACAGGCCGAGGGCGCGGCTGCGCTCGGCCGCGCCGTGCGAACGCTCGTGGCGGCGCTCCCCGAAGAGGCGACGGACGCGGTCGATGCGCTGCTCGCGGAGTGTGATGCCGTGCGATTCGCGCCGGGGACCGGGGAGAGCGGCGGCGCCGGCGGGGCCGTCCCGCCCGCGCTCGCCGAGCGCGCGCGGCGATGGATCGAAGCGCGGCGTGCGGCCGTGGCGGAGGAGCGATGAGGCGGGCGCTGCGGACATCGCATGGCCGCGCGAGCGGCGTACTCTCGCTCGGGCTGCTGCTGCTCGTGCTCGCCGCGTTCGCGAGCGGCGCCCATGCGCAGGAGACCGCCGGGACCGACGTCCGCTCGCGACTCGAGCGCGCGCTCGCCGACTACGAGCAGGCCGAGCGCGAAGCCGATCGGGACGCGCGCATCGCCGGATTCCGCCGCGCCGAGCAGGGCTTCGCCGCGCTGGTCGCCGACGGCATCGCGACGCCGGCGCTCCAGACGAATCTCGGAAGCGCGGCGCTGCAGGCCGGGGACCTCGGCGAGGCGGTGCTCGCCTATCGCCGGGCGCTTCGCCTCGATCCCGCGGCGGTGACCGCACGCCAGAACCTCGCCCATGTCCGCTCGCTCCTGCCCGCCTGGGTTCCGCGGCCGAGCGGGAGCGAGGGGGCGGATGCCCTGCTCGTCTACCGGCGGATCCCGGAGTCGACGCGCTCGCTGCTCGCCGCGGGCAGCTTCGCCGTTGCGGCGCTCTTTCTCGTTCTCGCCGCGCGGCGGACGGAGGGGCCCTGGCGGGGGCTCGCGATCCTGTTCGGGATCGCCTGGCTGCTGCTGCTCGCGAGTGTCGTGCTCGATGGGCCGGGCGAAGAGGGCGTCGCCGTCGTCCTGACGGCCGACGAGGAGCCCGCCCGCTCTTCGGACTCCGCGCTGGCGAGGCTCGCCTTTCCGGATCCGCTGCCGCAGGGCGTCGAGGCCCTGCGGCTCGAGGTCCGGGGCGATTTCGCGCGCATCCGGCTCGCCAACGGCCGCGACGTCTGGGTCCGCAGCGGGAGCCTCACGCCCGTCGACGATTGATCGCTTAGACTCGCGCACGGCGGTCCGAGGCGGGCGCCGGGGAGGACTTCGATGGCAGGCGTGCGGGTCGCGATCGCGGGCGTCGGCAGCTGCGCCAGCGCGCTCGTCCAGGGCGTCGCCTGGTATGCCGCCCACGACCCCGAGAAGAGCGCCGGCCTCATGCACGCCTGGATCGGCCCGTATGCCGTCGACGACATCGAGTTCGTCGCGGCCTTCGACGTCGATGCGCGCAAGGTCGGGCGATCCCTCGAAGAAGCGATCTTCGCAAAGCCCAATCGCACGCGGGTCTTCGAGCCCGACCTCGGCGCCGGCGGTCGCCGCCGGCGTTCGAACGTCGTCGTCGCGATGGGCCCCGTCCTCGATGGCATCGCGCCGCACATGGCGGACCATCCCGCCGACGAATCCTTCCGCGTCGCCTCCGCCGAGCCCGTCGACGTCGTCCGCGTCCTGCGCGAATCCCGCGCCGACGTGCTCGTCAACTATCTGCCCGTCGGCTCCGAGCAGGCCGCTCGATGTTATGCAGAGGCCTGCCTCGAGGCCGGCGTCGCCCTCGTCAACTGCATTCCCGTCTTCCTCGCCTCCGATCCGGCGTGGGCCGATCGCTTCCGCGCCGCCGGCCTCCCGATCCTCGGCGACGACGTCAAGAGCCAGCTCGGCGCGACCATCGTCCACCGCGCCCTCGCGCGTCTCTTCGCCGATCGCGGCCTCACCCTCGACCGGACCTATCAGCTGAACACCGGCGGCAACACCGACTTCCTCAACATGCTCGAGCGCAGCCGCCTCGAGTCGAAGAAGCGCTCGAAGACGCAGTCCGTGCAGAGCCAGCTCGATCTCCCGCTCGATCCCGACCAGATCCACGTCGGCCCTTCCGACTACGTCGCCTGGCAGGGCGACAACAAGGTCGCCTTCATCCGGCTCGAAGGTCGCGGCTTCGGCGACCAGCCGATCGAGCTCGAGCTGCGCCTCTCGGTCCAGGACTCGCCGAACAGCGCGGGCGTCGTCATCGACGCCGTGCGCTGCGCGAAGCTCGCCCTCGACCGCGGCCTCGCCGGCCCGCTCGAGGCGGCGAGCGCCTGGTTCATGAAGAGCCCGCCTCGCCAGATGCGCGACGCGGACGCGCGGCGGGCGCTCGAGGCGTTTCTGGCGGGGCGCGACCCCGAGGAGAAGCGATGAAGCTCTACACGTTCCCGGTCGCGCCGAACCCGACGAAGGTCCGGCTCTATCTCGCGGAGAAGGCCGCGCTCGGCGAGAAGATCGAGCTCGAGGAAGTCACGGTGAACCTGGTCGAACGCGAGCAGCGCTCGGCCGAGCACCTCGCGCGCAACCGCTTCGGAACGCTGCCCGTCCTCGAGCTCGATTCGGGGGTCCGGCTCATCGAATCGCTCGTCATCATCGACTATTTCGAGCGGCTCCATCCCGAGCCGCCGATGTTCGGCCCCGATCCCGAGACCTGGGCCCAGGCTCGCCAGCTCGAGCGGATCGCCGACCTCGGCGTGCTGCTGCCCATCGGTCGCATCGTCCACACGACGGACTCCCCGGTCGGCTATCCCGCCAATCCAGCCGTCGCGACCTACTACCGCGAGCGGCTTCGGCCGAATCTCGCCCATCTCGAAGCGGAGCTCGCAGACGGAAGGCCCTTCCTCGCCGGGGATCGGGTCACGGTCGGGGATTGCACGCTCGCGGCGGCGCTGCAGTTCGGGCGCTTTCGAAAGCTGGCCTTCCTCGACGAGAGCCCGCGTCTGGCGGCCTGGGACGAGCGCTACCGGGCCCGGGAGACGGCGAGGTCGGTGCTCGTCGTGTAGCGATCCGATCCAGGAGGGCCGCGCCGCGCCGCCACGTCGACCGTTCGCCTCCTCATTGGCCCCCCGTCTTCAGGATCTCCGAGCATCGCCCGAATCTCTCGTCGTCGCGCCCCACGATTCGTTCGAGCCAGGTCGTGATCCAATCGGCGTCGAGATCGTCGTCGGCCGCGAAGACGATCTCCCCGATGTCGCGCCAGTCCTTCTCTCGCGCGAAGATCGCCTTGAAGACGACGAGGTCTTCCGCGGCGAGGACGTGGATCGTCTCGCCCGGACCGAACGGGCAGGCGCGCCGCCGCTCCATGCACGCGTCATGGAAGGCGTCGTACGAGAAGAAGAGATCGATCGGCGTCGCGCCCCAGCGGATGCGGGCCTGCCCGTCGCGGCGAAGCCGGACCGCTTCGCTCTCCGTCGGCGCCGCGGCGCCGAGCCGGCCGAGCGCGGCGAGGACGTCCTCTGCGCGGCTCGATGCGACGAAGACGTTCACGTCGATGTCGATCGTCGCTCTGGGGGTCGCGTAGTAGGCGAGGGCGATGGCGCCGCCGAAGGCATGGGGAATCCGCGCGGATCGGAACGCCGCCTCGATCAGGATCACCTTCTCCGCGAGCGAGGGCTCCGATGAAGGCGGCAGCGGAGCCGAAGAGCGTGCCATCAGCGTCGATCGCTCATGACGCCTTCTTTCTTGCGGCCGAAGAGAAGCGCGGGAAGGGCGTTCGGGGACGCTCGCGGCGCGGGGATCGCGACGCGGCGATCCGCCCGAAGGCATCGAGCAGGTCGCGCAGCGCTGCCCCGCGGCTCGCCGGCGATGCCCCGATCCATTCGCTGACGTCGGCGAGCTCCTCGGGGACCTTCGCGGTCGGAATCTCCGAGAGCGCGCGAACGAGCAGGCCCGCCAGGACGGGGTCGATTTCGTCGCCCCGCCTCAGGCGGGCGAGCAGGGCCCTCGCTTCGCTCTCGGGTCCGCGCGCGGCGGTCGGGATGCCCATGACTCGCGCGCGGCGCACGAGCTCCTGGGCGTCGAAGGGACGCGTCGCGCGCGCGGCGGCGCGAGCGAGAACCGCCGGCGTCAGCGCGCCCGAAAAGCGCGCAAGCTGGCGGGAACGCGGGCCTTTCGGCGTCGACCGGCTCTCCCGGATCTCGATCCGGTCGCCCGAGCGCTTCACGAGGTAGGCCATGACAGCCCCAGGTTTAGCATGGTTAGTTTCTTTCGACACTAACCGGATCGGGCTGAACCCATCCGTGGAGACACGCAGGCGCTTGCCCTGCGGGGCAGGGCCTACCGCCCGTGGCGCAGCAACAGCCCCGAATGCACGTTCGTCGGCTGGTCGTCCTCGATCGTGATCTGGCCGTTGACGACGACCCAGCGGTAGCCCGTCCCGTTCGACGTGATCCGGTACTCGTCGCCGGGCAGGTCGTGGCGGAAGGTCGGGAACTCGTAATCGAGCTTCTCGTAGTCGTAGACGATGATGTCGGCGGCGGCGCCCTCGCGCAGGACGCCGCGGTTCTGGAAGCCGGCGCAGTGGGCGGGCAGCGCCGAGAGGCGCCAATGGGCCTCCTCGAGGGTCGTGAGCGGCGTGTCGCGGACATAGCGCGAGATGAACTCGGTGCCGTAGCTGCCGGCGGCGAGATATTTCAGATGGGCGCCGCCATCGGAGAGGCCCGGGATGACGAACGGGTTGCCGATCAGCTGGCGCAGGCCGTCCATGTCGATGTCGAACTGGGCGGCGGAGAAGATCGTGCGCAGGTCGTCGGCGACGACGATGTCGCAGATCGTGTCGACGACGTGCTTTCCGGTCGCGTCGGCGATCTCCTGGATGCTCATGCCGACCCAGCGCTGCTGATCGGGCGTGAAGGTCTCGACGATCTTCGCTTCGTTCACGCCGGCGATGAACATGTATTTGAGCGGCGTGCTGCGGAGCTTCTCGCGGATCGCCGGATCGGCCATGTTCGAGAGCTTCGTCGCCTTCGGCAGATCGGGGCCCGTGAACTCGTTCCATACGGGGCCCCAGAGGTCCCAGTAGTCGAAGGTGAAGACGAGGGGCGGGTTCTGGGTGATGCCCTGGCCGTAGATGCGCAGGCCCTTGTCGCGGCAGCGTTCGAACCAGGCCATCAGGTCGTCGTGCATCGGAATCATGCAGGGCGAGGCGGGCATCGCCTGGTAGATGACGGGAGCGCCCGAGAGCTCTGCGATGCGTTCCCAGTGCTCGCGCGGCATGCCGGCGGCAGACATCTCGATGAAGCCTTCGCCGCGCTCGCCGAGCACGCGCGCCAGGACTTCGTGCGTCTCGGGCCACATGACGTCCGAGGGCATCGGCGTTCCGTCCCAGTCGGACTGTGCCGAGCCGCCCAGGGTCACGGCCGTGGGGTCGCCGGGCGTTCCGAGCGTCTGGGTCGACCAGCCGCCGGCGCCCGCGTCCATCGCCTCGTTCAGCAGGCGCGCCATCTCGGCATGTTCCGCGTCGGTCGGCTTGCGCCCGGCCTTCGCGTCCTCGAGCCCCATCACCGCGATCAGCAGCGGGTTGACGCCGACATAGGGCAGCAGGTTCACCGCCTTCGGCTGCCGCTCGATGCTGTCGAGCATCTCGGGATAGGTCTCCCAATCCCACGGAATCGCGGCCTTCAGCGTCGCGAGCGGGATCGCCTCGACCTTCGTCATCGACTTCATCGAGAGCTCGCGCAGCTCGGGCTTGCAGGGCGCGAAGCCGAAGCCGCAGTTGCCGATCACGACGGAGGTCACGCCGTTCGTCCCCGAAGTCGTCAGGTAGGGATCCCAGAAGACCTGCGCGTCGTAATGGGTATGCAGATCGATGAAGCCGGGCGCGACGACGAGCCCCGTCGCGTCGATCTCGCGCGCGGCCTCGCCGGGCTTCACGCGCCCGATGCGCGCGATGACTCCGTCCTTGATCGCGATGTCGGCGCGGTAGCGGGGATTGCGGGCGCCATCGACGATGAGGCCGTTGCGGATGGCGAGGTCGTAGCGGACGGTGGGGCGGGTCATCGGGGCATTCTCCGGCTGGGGGCGGCGGGCTGGAAGCCGGCCCGGGGACAGTCTGGCACGACCTCCCTGGCGCGCCAGACCCCGGCGGCCGAAGATGCGACGAGCCGAATCCGCAGGGGAGGGCCGCGTCATCGAGCTCGATTCTTCGCATCTGATCGCGATCGCCGCCGCTCTCGGATGGGCGAGCGGCCTGCGGCTCTATGCCGTGCTCTTCCTCGTCGGCATCGCGGGGCATTTCGAATGGGTGCCCATGCCGCCGGGGCTCGCCCTCTGGTCGCAGCCGCTGGTCCTCGGCGCGACGGGGCTGATGCTCGCCGTCGAGTTTTTCGCCGACAAGATCCCCGGGCTCGATTCGGCCTGGGACGTGGTCCATACCGTCATTCGTATCCCCGCCGGCGCGGCGCTCGCGGCGAGCGTGCTCGGCGGGGACGGTGCGACCTGGACGTTGATCGCCGCGCTGATGGGCGGCACGCTCGCGGCGACCTCGCATGTCGCGAAGGCGACGACGCGGGCGGCGGTGAACAGCTCGCCCGAGCCGTTCTCGAACCTCGGGCTCTCGCTCTTCGGCGACGCGGTCGTGCCCGGGATGCTCTACCTCGCCTGGGAGCAGCCGATCTGGTTCTTCGGCGCGCTCTGCGTCGCGGTCGTTGCGGGGCTCGTCGCGACGTTCGTGCTCTTCCGGTTCCTGCGCGCGATCGTGCGGCGCGTTCGGGATCGGATCGCGCGCGAGGCCGTGCAGGCTTGAGCGCGCGGGCGGGACGGCGGCGCGGTCGGCGCACGTTCGGTCATTCGCGCCGCTCGAGCAGATCGATCCGGCTTCCGAGGCGATCGCCCATGTACTCGATCAGCTCGACGATCGTGCCGTCCGGGTCGCGGCAGCAGACGACGGACTCGATGCCGACGCGCGGATCCGGGTCCCGCGGTCGCCCGATGAACTCGACGCCGCGCGCCGAGAGCTCGGCGAAGGCCGCACGGACGTTGCGCGTCCGCAGCGCGAGGATGCGCGGGATCGGTTCGCTGGCGGATTCGGGATCCGAGCACGACCCCGATCCCGACCCGGGCGGGGGATGTTCGGCGCGCGCCGAGTCGCCCAGGCCGTCCGGGCGCCAGCGCGGCTCGAGCCATTCGATCAGATCGAGGCGTGTATGGTCGGCGCTCTCGCCCAGGCCGAGCAGGGCGCCGCGACCCTGGGCCACACGCATGCCGAAGTTCTCGGCGACCGCCTTTGGCCAGATCACGTCGCGGTTGTCGCGCAACACCCGAAATCCCAGCAGCTGGTAGAAGGCGAGCGAGCGTTCGAGATTCGTCACGTTCAGCACGAAATGGAAGAGCGACTGGACCTGCCAGTCCCGGTCCTCGCGATCGGCGGGCATGTTCGACCTCCGCGGGCGCAGCGCCCGGGGCGAGTGTAGTGTCGAAAGCGGTGAAGACGGGTTCGAATCCGCGGGAGGCGACGCGTTGATCCTCGACATCTTCTCCGAGCTGCAGCGGCCGAAGCCCTGGGGCCCGGGCCATGAGCGGCAGGTCCTGCAGGACGCCATCGCCCAGGCGAAGCTGGCAGACGAAAAAGGCTTCGGCTGCTGGTGGACGGTCGAGCACCACGGCGCCCCGGAATTCAGCTACAGCTCCGCGCCCGAGCTGATCCTGACGATCCTCTCGCAGCATACGCAGCGCATCCGCCTGGGCCATTCCGGGGTGCTCGCGCCGTTCCACATCAACCATCCGCTGCGCGTCGCCGAGCGGGCGGCCTGGACGGACATCGCGAGCGGTGGGCGCCTCGAGCTCGGCCTCGCCCGCTCCGGCGGCACTGAATGGGAGACATTCGAGATCGATCCCGAGACGGCACGGGACCAGCTCGTCGAAGCGCTCCGTATGATCCCGCAGATGTGGCAGCGAGACGATTTCGAGTGGCAGAGCCGCTTCGCCACGATCCCGAAGCGCGACGTCGTTCCGAAGCCCCTGCAGAAGCCGCATCCGCCGCTCTGGCAGACCTCGACGAGCCCGGAATCGTTCTTTCTCGCGGGCTCGCTCGGTGTCGGCGTCCTCGGGACGACGCTGCTGACCTCGCTCGCAAACCTGCGCGCCCTGCTCGATCAATACGACCGCGGCCTGGCGGAGGCGAAGCCCGCCGGCGCCTTCGTCAATGCGCAGCGCTCGATCTTCACGTTCACCTTCTGCGCCGAGACCCGTAAGAAGGCGATCGAATCCCGCGCCGCCGAGGCCGTCCTCTGGTTCATCAACGCCGCGCCGAGCGTCTTCCACGTCCCGCGCTCCGTCTGGATCGACGCGATCCGGGGCGAGTTCTTCGATACCCGGCCCGAGCGGACGGCGGCCCTCGCCCAGCCGGAGATCCACGACGGGCTCGATCTCGCGGATCCCGTGCCCGTGATCGCGCTCCTGAACCGCCAGGTCGCGGGGGAGGCGATCGATCCGGTCGAGGCCTTCGAGGTCATGGAGCCGATCGAATCGGTCGTGATCGGGGACGTCGACGCCTGCCGCGCGAAGATGGAGCGTTATGCGGCGGTCGGCTGCGATCGTTTGATGTGTCTGATGCAGATGGGGCGCGTCGAGCACACCGCCGTGATGGAGAGCATCCGGATCGCGGGCGACGAGCTGATTCCGAAGCTCGCCGGCTGAGGCGGGTGCGCGTGACTCGCGCGTCCGCTCTGTTTCGCGAGCCGATCGACGAGGAGGGTTCGAAGATGTCCATGATCGATTCCGGGGGAGGCGCAGAGGCTCCGCTCTCGGCAGATCCCTCGCTCGTCACCTTCACGCACATCATCTACGCGCTCCACGCCGGGAGCCTCGCCGTCGGGATCGTGGGCTCCGCGACGATCGTGGGCGCCTTCCTGTTCGGCATTCCCTCGATCATCGCGGTGGTGCTCAACTACGTGCGCCGGGGCGACGTGCGCGGGACCTGGCTCGACTCGCATTTCGGCTGGCAGATCCGGACTTTCTGGTACGGGCTCGCGTGGGCGGTCCTCGGGGCGGTCTTCGCCGTCACGATCGTGCTGCTGCCCGTCACCTTCGGTATCTGGTTCGCGCTCGCGATCTGGTTCATCTACCGGGTCGCTCGCGGCTGGCTGAACCTCCGCGACGGGCGCGAGATGCCGCGCTGAACGCTTCGTCGGCGGGCCTCGCCCGGGGTCCGGCGGCCCTGCCGCCTAACGCCCGAGCGCCTCGATCGCCCGCAGCGCGACGTCCGCATCGCGCGCCTGATCCGCGCCCGAGATCCCGATCCCGCCGCAGAGCAGGCCGTCGTCGAAGATCGGATAGCCGCCATCGGCGCCGATGTAGCCCTCGATCTTGTCGATGATCTTCAGCTCGTCCGTCGGAACGGTATCGAGGTAGGCCTTCCAATCCTTCGTCGGCATGCCGGTCTGCACCGTCGTGAACGCCTTGTGGCGCGCGGTCGTCGCGGCGATGCGCGGCGCGCCCTCGCAGCTGAAGAAGCCGACGAGCTCGGCGGACGAATCCGTGATCGCGATGTGGACGCGGATGTCGAGCTCGCGGGCGCGGGCGACGGCGGCGCGCAGCAGGGTCTCGATCGCTTCGGTCGAAAGGGTCTTGCGGGGGGCGCTCTTCGGCATCGGAGGATTCCTTCCGTTCGGGTTCGGCCCGCTGCGTCGCCCGGGATCGGCCCGGGCCCCGGCGCGGGGCAGGGCGGTGAGGTCAGTGCAATCGGATCGGGAGCGCTGCGAGGGTGCGCAGCGCGATGCCCGGAAGATGCCGGAGCGGCGTTCCGGGCACGAGCTCGAAGCGCTCGAAGCGGTCGAGCAGAACGCCGAAGGCCGTCGTCAGCTCGAGGCGCGCCAGCGGCGCGCCGACGCAGTGGTGCTCGCCCTGGCTGAAGGCCATGTGGGCGCCGGCGTTCTTGCGCCGCAGATCGAGGCGATCGGGCTCCGGGAACTGCTCCGGATCGCGATTGGCCGCGGCGAAGCGGACGTGCACCATCGCGCCGCGCGGAATCGCGACGCCGGCGACCTCGCCGTCCCGCTCCGCATAGCGAAAGAAGCCCTGGCTCGGCGATTCGAGCCGCAGCGCCTCCTCGACGAACCCGCGCAGCAGCGTGCGATCGCGGCGCAGGGCCTGCTGGGCCTCGGGATGCTCGATCAGCAGCCACAGCCCGGAGGCGAGGGCGCTGGTCACCGTCTCGTGGCCGCCGACGATGAGATGCTCCGCGAGCCCCATCTTCTCGGCCATCGGGAGCGGTCGGCCGTCCGGAAAGCAGGCATTGGCAAGGGTCGTCAATACGTCCTCGCCGGGCTCGCGCCGCTTGCGCTCCATCCACTCCGCCAGGTAGTGCTGCAGCTCGACGCCCAGCCGCGCGACCTCGAGCTCACGTTCGAGCGAGATGAGACCCGAAAGCGGCTCGACCCAGGCATCCGACCAGTGCTTGATCTGCGGCGCGTCTTCCGCGGGCAGGCCGAGCAGGCGCGTGATGACGGCGATCGGAAGCCGGGCGGCAAAGCGCTCGACGAAATCGCATTCCGGCTGCGCGGCGAGCTCGCCCGCGAGTGAACGCGCGATCGATTCGATGAAGGGGGCGAGCTGGCGGACGCGGCCGGCGCCGAACGCGCTGGCGACGAGGGCGCGGTAGTCGCGGTGGACCGGGGGATCGCTCTGCAGGCGGGTGTCCCGGGGCCAGCCCTTGGATTCGAGGATCTGCCGCGCCTCGGCGTGCTGGAACATCGAGAAGCCCGCCTTCGCGAGCAGGTCGTTCGCCCAGATCTCGGGATGCTCGAGGACGAACTGGACGTCGCGGTAGCGGGTCACGAGGAAGGCGCCCAGCGGTGCGCTGAAATGGACGGGCGCCTGCTCACGGCAGGCGCGATAGTAGGCCCAGGGCGACTCCTGGATCTCGGGCTCGAGAAGACTGTGTTCTTCGGCGCGCATCGTTCAGCGCCGCCCCGTGCGGACGAGCGGAAGGGATTCGCGGGCGCGGATCGTCGGATTGCGCTTCTGCCAGCGCGGCGCGCCGGCGAGCTGCCATTCGAACGGGCTTCGCACGAGCAGACGCTCGAGCGCGATCTGCGCCTCCATGCGGGCGAGTGCGGCGCCCAGGCAGAAATGTCGCCCACCGCCGAACGAGACGAGCCCCGCCCCTTCGCGATCGATGTCGAAGCGATCGGGATCGGTGTACCGGCGCGGATCGCGATTGGCCGCGCCGAGCCCCAGCAGGAGCTGGCTGCCGGCCGGGATCGCGACGCCCTCGAGCTCGAGATCGACGCCGGCGCTCCGGCTGCAGGAGAGCGCCGGCGGCTCGAAGCGCAGCGTCTCCTCGACGACGGCCGGCACGAGCGCGGGGTTGCGGCGCACGCGCGCGAGCAGCTCGGGCCGCTCCAGCAGACAGGCGATCGCGTTGCCGACGAGGCCGGCGGTCGTATCGATCGCCGCCGTCACGAGCAGCACGGCGTTGGCGACGACCTCGAGCGACGAGAGCGCGCCGAGCACCGGATCCGGCTCACAGAGCTGTCGCAGGAGACCGTCCGGAACGCGGCCCGCGCGCAGGCGCCCGTCGAATTCGCGAGCGAGCCCTTCGATCATCGCGATGCCGTCGATCTCGCCCGAGCCGGCGGCGATCACGATCGGCTCGATGCCGGATCGCCATTCGCCCTGCGGAATCCCGAACAAGCGTCGAATCACCTCCGAGGGCAGCGCGAAGGCGAGGCTGGGGACGAGGTCGATCGGCTCCGCAGCGCCGCTCGGCGCGCTCGCTTCGAGCGGCGCGACGAGCCCATCGGCGATCTCCTCGACGAGCGGGCGCAGGCGCTCGATCTTGCGAGGCGTGAACTCGCGGCGGACGAGATCCCGGGCGCGCTGCTGCGGCGGGCCGTCGAGAGACATCAGCCAGGCGCCCATGACATCGGCCACGAGCCCCGATTCTGCTCCGAACGACGCGGCGACGCCGGCGCCGGCGCCATGTCGCGGATCGCGCAGGCAGGCATCGACGAGATCCCAGCGCGTCACGAAGTAGACACCGCCGCCCGTATCGAGGACGGGGCTCGACTCGCGGATCTCGCGCCAGCGCGGATGCGGATCGTCTTCGAGGGCGATCGCGTAGATGTCCCAGCGCGCGCCGCGCTTCGAAGGCGACTCGAGGTCGGCGGGGCGAGTCACGGCTTCGGGCGGCATGCGGCCTCGCGAGATCGTGCGAATCGGGGATTGGCGCGGCGCTGCCAGCATGAGAGAATCGGCGGGGTTCTTCAAGAGGCGATCGTGGGCGGGTCCGTCGCCGCCCGAGAGGGCCGCCCGGCGATGCCCGGCGGCGAGGGAGAAGGGGATGCTCGCCGTTCGATTCGAAGCGGGGCGCGTGGTCGTCGGGGAGCGGCCCGCGCCGAGCGGCTCGGGCGTGGTCGTCCGCGTGCGCGGCTGCGGCATCTGTGGCTCCGATCTCGCGATCCTCGACAGCGGCTTTCCGGTCTCCGGTACGCCGGGCCACGAGATCGCCGGCGAGCTCGCAGATGGCACGCCCGTCGCGATCGAGCCGATCGCGCCCTGCGGAACCTGCCGGTTCTGCTGCACGGGCGACTATCAAGTCTGCGTCCACGGCGTCTCGATGGTCTACGGCGTCGGCAAGGACGGCGGCATGGCCGAGCAGATCCTCGTCGAGCCGCGCTGTATCGTGCCGCTCCCGCGCTGTGTCGACGCGACGACCGGATTCCTGGTCGAGCCCCTCGCTGTCGCCGTCCACGGCATCCGGCGCGCGGGCATCGACGGCTCGCAGCGGGTCCTCGTCGTCGGCGGCGGCTCGATCGGGCTCTCTGCCGTGGCGGCGGCGACGGCGACGGGAGCCCATGTCGCGCTCGTCGCGCGGCATCCCGCCCAGATCGCAGGCGGGCGTCTGCTCGGCGCGGAGATCGTCGAGACGGGCGCCGGCGGCGACTACGACGTCGTGCTCGAATGCGCGGACTCGGCTTCGGCGATCGCGACGGCCTGTGAGGCGATCCGGCCGAACGGGAAGCTCGTGATGCTGGCGTCGTCCTGGGACAAGATCGAGCTGCCGGGGCTCGTCGTCGCGGCGAAGGAGCTCGATGTCGTGATCTCGACCATGTACGGCCGCGCCGGCAGCGTGCGTGACGTCGAAGCGGCAGCGACGATCCTCGGCGAGCGCGAAGAGGTCGCCGAAGCGCTCATCAGCCATCGTTTCCCGCTCGCGAAGGCGGCCGACGCGTTCGCGATGGCGCGGGATCGGAAGGCGGGCGCGATCAAGGTCGTGCTCGAGCCATGACGCAGTTCATCTTCGAGCCGATCAACTGGTCGCCTTATCTCGGCACAGCCGCGCCCGATGTTCGGCGCCTCGTCCGCGCAGCCGCGCGGGCGGGATTTCCGCTCATCTCGTTCGATACCTCTTTGCTGGATGCATTCCGCGCGAAGGGCGGGGCGCTCGCCGAGCTGCGCCGGATCGTCGAGGACGAGGGACTCTCCGTGCCGGCGGTGCATTCGATTGCGATCGGCGACGACGTCGCCGCCGCGCGCGAGGCCGCGCTGCCCCTCGCCGAGGCCGCGAACGCCTTCGGCGCGCGCTTCGTCCATGTCGGGGGCACCGCGCCGCTGGGCCCCGCGCTGATCGATGCGACGATCGCCGCCGCGCGCGTCTGTGCCGAGGCGGATGCCGTGCTCGCCGTCGAGTTCCTGCCCTTCCTCCCGATCGCCTCGATCGCGGATGCCCGGGCCATGATCGCGAGCCCGGAAACCCGCGGCTCCGGTCTCGTCGTCGACAGCTGGCATTTCTTCCACGGCCCCGACGACTGGCCCGAGCTCGAGGGCGTTCGCGCCGAGGAGATCGCGTACGTCCAGTTCGACGACCATCCGCCGCTCGTCGGCGCCGACCTGCTCGCCGAGACGACCTCGCGCCGCGTCCTGCCGGGCCGCGGCGTCTTCGATCTCGGGCGCTTCGCGAAGACGCTGACGGCCTGTGGGTTCACGGGCCCCGTCGGCCTCGAGCACCTCTCGGCCGCGGACCGCGCGCGCCCGGTCGAGGACGTCGCGCGCGAGCTGCTGGAGGCGTCGCGGGGCTACTGGCCGCGCTAGGCGATGGCGGTCGCGGCGGCCTCGCTCAGGCGATCCCGCCGGAGAGCCAGCGGAGCTCGCCGCCCGGGCCCTGCTCGGCCGGCGCCCAGACGAGCGCGAGCGTCTCGATCGCGAGATCGCTCTTCGTCGCGCTGATGCGCAGGGGCTCGATCTCGATCACGCGCGCTTCGGCTTCCCGCTCGGCGGCGGCCAGCTCGCTCTTCAGCTCCGCTTCGAGATCGGCGAGCTGCTGCGCGACGGTCTCGGCGCGCGCCTCGGCGCGGGCGATGTCGCCGCGCTCCCGGGCGGCGCGGCTCGCGCCGCGGATCGTGCTGGCCGCGCGGCCGACGTTGGTGGCGCTCGCGAGCTTGCGGCCGAAGAGCGCGCCGATCACGCTGGCGCCGAACGACAGCGCGGCTTGATTGCGCTTGTCGGCGTATTGCTCGGTCTCCCGCTCGACCTTCTCCTGCGCACGATCGATCCGGTCTTCGAGCGTCGCGAGCTTCGGCGCGTATTTCTGGCGCAGCTTCTCGATCGTGCGGTCGCGCTCTTCGCGGACGAGGTCGGCAAGGCGGCCGCGGAACGCGCCTTCTTCCTCGCCGAGCGAGGAAACGAGCTTCGGATTCTTCGAGCGCAGCAGCAGCAGCGGATGATCGCGGTAGACGATCGTCGCGAGCTGCTTCGACCACTGCGCATAGCTCGTCTTGCGCTCCGCAGCGGCGGGCAGCGCGCCGAAGCGCGGACGGGTGTCGGGCTCGCCTTCGAGCTCAGGGGCGGCCGCGAGCAGGCGCGCCTCGGCCCAGGGTGATCCGTCGAGCACGTCACCCAGCGGCGCCCAGAGCACCCGCTTCGTCCAGTGGTCGATGCCCGCCCCGGCGTTCGAATAATGGACCGAGGCGACACCGAGCAGCGCCGGGCGATAGACGAGGCGCTCCGGTGCGATCAGGGCCTGGTCGATCGGAAGGAAGCGCTCGTTTGCCTCGGGCGGGAGCAGGGGACGCGCGGCGGGGGGCTCGGTCGAGGCACCGGCAACCGCTCCGGTCGCGGCCAGGGCAGCCGGCGCGCTCGCTCGAGGCGATGAAGCCGGCGTCTCCGCGAACGTCGGCGCTGCTGCGGCCGTTGCCGTCGTCGCCGCGCTCGCGCCCGCTTCCGGATGGGCGAGGCGCTTGATCTGCGCGCGCGAGAGCGGGCCCGCGAGATAGGAGAGCGTCCAGCGCGTCCGCATCAGGACCGGCGCGTCTTCGTGGACGTTGTTCATGAGAAAGACGCGCTTGTCGAGGCTCGAGAGCGTCCGCTCGAGGCTCGCGCGGTCGAAGCCCTCGCGGCCACTCGTCGCGACGCCTTCGAGCCCGTCGAGTACGCGCGCCTTGTCGCGCTCGGTTTGGAGCCGGCCGAGGAACCAGGTGCCGCAATTCGAGAGGCCCTTGTAGTCGAGGTCGACCGGGTTCTGGGTCGAGAGCACGCAGCCGAGGCCGAAGGCGCGGGCCTGCTTCAGCAGCGTCAGCATGGGCAGCTTCGAGGGCGGATTCGCGGTCGGTGGGAAGAAGCCGAAGACCTCGTCCATGTAGAGCAGGGCGCGCAGCGATTGGCTGCCCGTCTGGGTGCGCATCCAGGCGACGAGCTGGCCGAGCAGCAGGGTGACGACGAACATGCGCTCGGCGTCCGAGAGATGGGCGATCGAGACGATCGAGAGGCGCGGGCGGCCATCGGCGGCGCGCAGCATGCGCGTGACGTCGAGGGGCTCGCCTTCGAGCCAGGCGGCGAAGCCGGGCGATGCGAGCAGGT
Source organism: uncultured Spirochaetaceae bacterium (assembly GCA_964519695.1). GTDB lineage: Bacteria > Myxococcota_A > UBA9160 > UBA9160 > UBA4427 > UBA4427. The sequence goes on along the minus strand of CAZFKD010000008.1, from coordinate 4,748 downwards.
TGTTGAGGCGCATCGCGAGGGCGGAGCGATCGGCGGCGGGGAAGAAGGTCTCGAGCTCGAAGACGCCGACGCGCTCGATCGGCGGCTTCTGGATCTGGTGGATCAGGCTCGCGAGGTCGAGATTGCGCCCCTCGCGCCAGGCGCGCTCGATCAGGTTCGAGAGCAGGATGTGCTCGCGGCTCTGGATCGGGTCCGCTTCCTTGTCGGAGAAGCCGACGAGGCCGAGCAGGCCGGAGGCCGACGATTGCACGCGCTCGCGCAGCGCCTCGCCGTCCTCGAGCACCGCCCGGCTCGGCGCGTCGAGGGCGCGCAGGATCGAGAGCGGTGTCCCCGCCGTGCTGCCCGGCGTATAGAGGACGCGTTCGGCGGAGGCGGCGAGCTTCGCGATCCGCTCGGGCGTCTGGCCCCAATCGGCGAGGCCCTTGCGCCAGAGCTCGGCCTGGCTCGCGGCGAAGGCCTCTGGCGTCGCGCCCGCTCGGAGCGCCGCGCCCTCGTCGATCCAGGGTTGGAAATCGCTTCCGGAGAGCGCCGGGAAGGTCAGCAGCAGGTTGCCGAGATCGCCCTTCGGATCGATCGCGATGACGGGGATACCGTCGATCAGCGCCTCTTCGATCAGGCCGATCCCGAGGCCCGTCTTCCCACTGCCCGTCATGCCGACGATCACGGCATGGGTCGTCAGGTCCTTCGCGTCGTAGAGCAGCGGCTCGTCCCGGTCCTGCCTGCTGGCGGGATCGACGGGTCGGCCGAGGTAGAAGGCGCCGAGCTTTTCGTAGTCCTCGCTCTGCATGCGGGCTAGCTCGTGATTCCGAAGCGCTCGAGCCCGAAGAAGCGGATCGCGTTGCCCCGGAGCAGCGCGAGGATCTCCGCTCCGTCGAGGCCGGCCTTCGCGCAGATCTCCGTCGCGACTTTTTCCGTATGGGGGAAGGTCGAGTCGGCGTGGGGGTAGTCGGTCTCGAAGGCGATGCGGTGCATGCCGATGCGATCGCGGTTCGCGAGGCCGGTCTCGTCGTCGAAGATGCAGCCGAGGACGCGGTCGCCGAGATAGCTCGTCGGCGGATGCTTAAGGCCCGAGCCGAAGCTGTTGTCGACACGCTCGTGCCAGAGCTTGTCCATGCGCTCGAGGACGTAGGGCATCCAGCCGACCTGGCCCTCGGAGTAGGCGATCCGGAGCGAAGGGAAGCGCTCGAGCGTGCCGGAGAAGACGAAGTCGATCAGCGAGCCCATCGCGTTCTGGAAGGTCAGGGTCGAGCTGACGATGAAGGGCGCATCGGGGGTCGTCTGCGGCATGCGCGAAGAGGAGCCGATGTGCATGCAGACGACGGTCTCGGTCTCCTCGCAGGCGCGGAAGAGCGGATCCCAGTAGCGCGAATGGATCGACGGCAGACCGAGCGGATGCGGATTCTCGGAGAAGGCGACCGCATGGCAGCCCTTCTTCGCGGTGCGATGGATCTCTTCGGCGGCGAGCGCGACGTCCCAGAGCGGGACGATCGAGAGCGGGATCAAGCGGCCGCGGCCCGCGCCCGCGCACCACTCGTCGATGATCCAGTCGTTGTAGGCGCGCACGCAGCGCAGCGCGAGCGCCTTGTCCTCGCGCTCCATGAAGGTCTGGCCGCAGAAGCGCGGGAGCGTGTTCGGGAAGCAGATCGACGCGTCCATGTGGTTCGCGTCCATGTCGGCGAGGCGTTCCTTCTGCTTCCAGCAGCCGGGCCGGATCTCGTCGAAGGTCGTCACGCCGAAGGCGAGGTCGCCGAGCCCGACGGCGGCGGAGAGGCGGGAGAAGGGCGAGACGAGGTCGTCGTAGTACCAGATGTCGCCCCACTCGCCGCTCGCGTCGCGGCTCCAGGTCAGGCCGAGCGGCCCGCCGAACTTCCCGCGCTCGCGCACGATCCGCGGACCGCGCCCCTTCAGCGCGGCGGGCAGCCGGCTCGACCAGAGGTCCGGCGGCTCGACGACATGGTCGTCGACGGAGATGATCCTCGGAATCGCCATCGGCCCTTCTCCCCGCCCGCTCGCCGCGCTCAGCCCCGGTTCGCCCGCAGCGCCGCGATCCGGGCGTCGAGCGGCGGATGAGTCGAGAAGAGCGCCAGCATGCCGCCCCCGCCGATCCCGAACGCCTTCATGCCGTCGGGCATCGGCGCCGTTCCGGCCTTCAGCCGCTCGAGCGCCGCGACCATGTTCTCCGATCCCGCATACTGCGCGCCGCCGGCATCCGCGCGGAACTCGCGCCGCCGCGAGAACCAGGCGACGATCATCGAGGCGAGGATGCCGAGCAGGATCTGCGCCACCAGCGAGGACAGGATGTAGCCCATGCCGTGGCCGCGCTCGTTCTTCAGGATCACGCGGTCGACGAAATGGCCGACGATGCGCGAGAGGAAGACGACGAAGGTGTTCACGACGCCCTGGATGAGGGTCAGCGTGATCATGTCGCCGTTGGCGATGTGAGCGATCTCGTGGGCGAGGACGGCGTCGATCTCGTTGCGCCGCATGCCGCGCAGCAGGCCCGTGCTGACCGCGACGAGCGCCGAATCCCGGCGCGCGCCGGTCGCGAAGGCGTTGGGCTGATCGGCGGGGAAGATCGCGACCTCGGGCATGCCGATGCCGGCGGCCTCGGCATGGGCGCGCACGCGGGAGACGAGCCACTGGGAGTCGGGATCGCGGGCATCATCGGAGATGACCTGGGCGCCCGTCTGCCATTTCGCCATCGGCTTCGAGATCAGCAGCGAGATGATCGAGCCCGTGAAGCCGATGATCGCCGAGTAGATCAGGAGCGCGCCGAGATCGAGATCGACGCCGTTCTCGTCGAGCACCTGCCCGACGCCGAAGACGGAGAAGAGGATCGAGATCACCGCCAGGACGGCGATGTTCGTGATCAGGAAGAGGACGATGCGCTTCATGTCGAGGACCACCTTTTTCTAGGACCTGCGTTCCAGTCGCCGGCGCTCGCCGGCACGTCGTACCCGGTCGACCAGGCGGACCGCGAGCATAATCGCGGCCGCCCTGCTTGACCAGCGAACGAATCGTTCCGGAAGGCCCGGAATCAAGCCCCCATTTCCGCGGAAGACGGATCGGCCTCAGAGCCGGACCGGCACCTTGCTGTAGCCGCGCACGTTGTTGTTGTGCGCCCACTCGAGCTGGGACTCGTCGACTTCGTAGTCGGGGAAACGCGCGAGGATCTCCTCGAACGCGACCCGGCATTCCTGCCGCGCGAGGGATTTCCCGATGCAGAGATGATGCCCCTGGCCGAAATGGACCGTGCGGTCGAGCTTTCGACGGATGTCGAAGCGATCCGGTTCCGCGAACTGGCGTTCGTCGCGATGAGCGGCGCCCGTGAGCAGCAGGACGCGCACGTCCTCGGGGATCGTGACGCCATGGCGGGTCCAGGCGCGGGTCGACCAGCGGCCCTGGACCTGGGACGGCGGATCGATGCGCAGCAGCTCCTCGACGGCGTTCGGCAGCAGCCGCGGATCGGCGGCGAGCTCGGCGCGCTGATCGGGATGGCGGAACAGGGTCACCGCCGAGTTGCAGATGAGCCGCGCCGTCGTTTCGTGCCCCGCGTTCGCGAGCAGGATGCAGAAGCCGAGCAGCTCCTCGAAGGAGAGCTTCGTCATCTGGCCGGTCTCGACGTCGCGCAGGTCGGCGCCGATCAGCGCGCTGATGAGGTCGTCCTGCGGCCGCTTCTGGCGCTCCTGGATGAAGCCGACGAAATACATCCCGACCTGGGCCTGGGCATCCTTCGACGCCTGCGGGATCTCGAGGGAGTTCGACTCGCGGTGCATCGCGGTGTTGGTGTGGTGGCGGACGAAATCGCGGTCCGATTCCGGGACGCCCAGCATCGCGCTGATGACGTCCATCGGCATCGAGGAGGCGAGGCGCTCGAAGAGATCGATCTGGTCGCCCGGCTCGAGGCCTTCGAGGCGGCGCTGGGTGATCGCGCGGACGGTCGGCTCGAGCTCGGCCACGCGCCGGGGCGTGAAGACCTTCGAGACGAGCTGCCGCACGCGGGTGTGCTTGGGCGGATCGAGGGAGATCATGAGCGGCAGCGGCGTCAGGACCTTCTCGAGGGTCTGGCCCCAGGCCGAGCTGAAGGTCTCGTAGTCGAGATGGGCGTCCCAGACGTCGTCGAAGCGCGAGAGCGCCCAGAAGCCCATCTTCTCGTTCTGATACACCGGCGCGTGTTCCCGCAGCCAGGCATAGGCGGGATAGGGATCGATCTGGGTCTGCCAATCGGTCGGGTCGTATTGATCGAATCGCGGGGTCTCGGTCATCGGGGGGCCTCGCCGGGCAGGAGGAACGAGCCGGCAGTCTACCACCGACCCGAAGCGAGCCGCCGGATCGCCGAGCGCGCCGCCCAGTAGCCGCATTGGCCATGGACGCCGCCGCCGGGCGGTGTCGCGGCCGAGCAGATGAAAAGGCGCGGGTTCGGCGTCGAGTAGGGATCGAGGCGGGTCACCGGGCTGTTGAAGAGCTGGAACGCGTCGGCGACGCCGCCGGTGATCGCGCCGCCCTTGTAGTTCGGGTTGTGGCGCTCGAAGTCGGCGGGGTTCATCGCATGGCGCGCGAGGATGCGGTCGCGGAAGCCGGGGGCGAAGCGCTCGATCTGGGCCTCGATCGCTTCGGTGCGGTCCTCGGTCGAGCCGTGGGGGACGTGGCAGTAGGCGTAGCCGGTGTGCTGGCCGGCCGGGGCGCGGCTCGCATCGAACTGGCTCTGCTGGCAGACGATCAGGTAGGGGCGATCGCTGTGGCGCCCC
>CAZFKD010000007.1:4898-23019 GCA_964519695.1 uncultured Spirochaetaceae bacterium | reverse complement strand
TTCTTCCTGCTCGCGGGCACGATCGCCGCGCCGGATCTCTGGCCGATCGAGCCGCCGGCCGTCGCCGACCTGCCGTCCGCGCCGTCCGAGCAGGCGACGCTGCTGCTCGCAGCCGATGGGCGCATCGCGTTTCGCGACCAACCCGTCGGTGCGGATGAGCTCCCGGAGGTCGTGGCCGCCTACCTGCGCGAAGGGGGCGATCCGATCGTCCAGGTCAAGGCCGATGCGCGTGCGCGCTCGGGCGCGTTGCTTCCCGTGCTCGAGACCTTGCGGGGTGCGGGCGTTCAGGAGCTCGACCTGCTCGCGGAGGTCTTGAACTGAGCCATGCAGATTCGCGCCCGCCACTGGCTCGTCGCCTTCACGCTCGCCTCCGTGCTCCACGCGGGCGTGCTGCTCGCCGTCGATTTCGGGAGCGAGGGGCCGACCGTCGTTGGTGTCGGGGGCGGGATCCGGATCTCGCTCGGTGATGGCACGGGAACCCTCGGCGGTGGAGCGCCGGGCGCCGGGGATTCGCCCGATGCCGACGTCGATGAAGGCCGTTCGTCACCGCCGTCCCGGCCGAGCCCGCGTGCGGTTGCGGCTGCGCCCCCGGCTCCCGCTCCGACACCGCAGATCGAGCGCGCTGCGGCGGTCGTCCCGACCGCGCCGAGTGCGCTGCCCACGGTGGCTGCGGATGCAGCGAGTGTCGTGCCCGTCCCCCTCGATGCGGCGCCTGTTCAGGCGCAGGCGTCGGAGCCGGTGCAGGTTGCTGCGGTCGTCGCGGCGCCCGCGCCCGCCTCCGAACCGGATTCACTCCACGACGGAGCGCCCCCGGCCGTCGCGTCCGCGGGTTCGGGCAGTCGTGGGAACGGGGAAAGCAGCAGCGACGGAAGCCCGTCCTCGGGAACGGGAGGCGCCTCCGGCGATGGGGGACCGCTGTCGGACGGCTCGGGGCAGGGCGGAGGAGAAGCCGGCCTGGCGGGCCTCGATCCGGCCTACGTCCGGCGCTTCATGGCCTCGATCGAGCGCCAGAAGCGCTATCCGCGCGCGGCGCGCAATCAGCGTCTCGAGGGCACGGCCTTGCTCTGGGTTCGACTCGACCGCAGCGGCCGCGTGCTCGCCTACGACGTCCGGGAGAGCTCGGGGCATGTCCTGCTCGACCGGGCTGTGGTCCGGACGATCGAGCATGCGGACCCGCTGCCGCCCCTGCCGGCGAGCTATCCGAAGGCCGAAGTCGAGATGCTGATCCCGATCGCGTTCCAGCTGCGCTGAGAGGTCCGTTCCCGTTCGACCAGCGCCGATTCGAGCCGTCCAGAGGAGCGCTGAAGACCAGCGAGGCGTTCAGCTTCGGCTCCCGGTCCCAACGGCCAGCAGCGGGGATGCACAGGCCGCGCCCGATCCCGATTTCCCTTGACCGCGGACGCGCAGGGCCTGCAGAATGACACGGACAGAGGTGGCCCATGCGACTCATGCTCACGCTACTGCTCTCGCTCGTTCTCGCCGGACCGGCGCTGGCGGTCGATGGTGTCGTCGAGATCAACCAGGTCTGTGCGGTCCAGACCGGCTGCTTCCCGGGCGATGCCGCCGGATTCCCGGTGACCCTCTCCAACACGTCGGGCAGCTACCGGCTGACGAGCGATCTCAGCGTCTCGACGAACAGTGCCGTCGCGATCGAGATCACCAACAGCCGTGTCACGCTCGACCTCAACGGCTTCTCGATCGTTGGCCCGGGCAGCTGCGTGAACATCCCCCCGAGCTGCTCGGGAAGTCTCGGCACCCAGGGCATCCGGACCCGGAGCGGCCAGCCCGTGCGGATCCGCAACGGCACCCTCACGGGACTCCAGACGGCGATCAACGTCCTGCCGAGTACGAGCTCCGTCGTGCTCGAAGACCTGAACATCGAAGCCAACGGCGGTACGGCGATCTTCTTCACGGGCTCCGGTGCGTCGACCGTCCGCGACTGCCGCATCAACCGAAACGGGATCAACGGCATGGACATCGCCACCTCGCATCCGGTCCTGGTCACCGGATCCACGTTCCGGAGCAACGGCAACATCGCGATCGATTCCGACGGCGCCGCCACGCTGGTCGAGAGCAGCTCGTTCGTCGGGAATGGGATCGGGATCCGTTCCTTCTTCCTCGGCGCGTCGTCGAGCGCCCTCAGCTACCGCGCGAACGCCCTCTATGCGAACTCGACCGACGTCGTCGGCGGCACGCAGCTCGGCCCCAACCTCTGCACGGTCGGGCTCTGTCCGTAGCTCGCCGACTGCGCAAGCTCCCCCGCATGACGTCCAGACTGCGTGGATCGGACGACGCGCGCCACCGTCCTTACATTCGACGAGCGAGATCCCGATCGGGACCGTCCGCGAGGCGAGAAGTTCGAGTAACTTCCGGTCCCGCGTCGATGTCGTAGCGGGCAATGGAGCTTGCGACTGCCGGAGGCCATGCTCGCCTTCGGGCCGCTCCAGATCCAGCCGCTCGAATGCGAGGAGAAGGGGATGATCGAGGAGCTCGACGGCGCGGGCGATCATGCCGTCTTCGAATCCACGGCCTGCATCGTCGGCGCGGGCGCCGCCGGCATCACGCTCGCCCGCCGACTCGCTTCGTTCGGGATCGATGTCCTGCTCCTCGAGAGCGGCGCGGCGGACTACGAGAAGCCGATCCAGGATCTCGGGCTCGGGGAGTCGGTCGGTTTCCCCTATTACCGGCTCGAGCAGAGTCGACTGCGGCTCTTCGGCGGGACGACGGCGGTCTGGGGCGGCCGTGTGGTGCAGCTCGACCCGATCGATTTCGAACGCCGAGCCTGGATCGAGCATTCGGGCTGGCCCTTCGGCAAGCAGACGCTCGCCCCGTACTACGCAGAGTCGCTGCGCTCGCTGGAGCTCGAGGTGACCGAGGGTGACGAGCGTCTCTGGAATCGATTGGGGCTGTCGGAGCCGGCCTTCGATGCGAAGCAGCTCCGAACGAACTTCTTCCAGTTCGACGAACAGTTCGAGCGCTTCACCCTGCGCCGTTGCGCCGATCTGGCGAGCTCGGCGAAGGTCCGCGTCCTGCTGCGCGCCACCGTCCTCGACATCCGCACCAATGCGGCGGGTACGGCCGTCGATTCGGTCCGGATCGGCAACCTCGAGGGGCGTCGCGCCGAGGTTCGGGCGCGGGTCTTCGTCCTCGCCGCCGGCGGGCTCGAGACGCCTCGCCTGCTGCTCAACTCGACCGGCGCCGACCCGCGCGGCGTCGGAAATCGGGAGGATCTCGTCGGGCGCTTCTTCATGGAGCATCCGCATGCCCGGGCGGGGCGCGTCCTCCCCCGAAAGCTCTGGCGACTTCTCCACCTGCTTCCGCGCTCCCATCGCAGCGAGGGACTTCGTTATGCGGCGCTATTGCGGCCCGCGGAATCCCTCCAGGAGCAGGAGGGCATCCTGAACAGCTCGTTCACGCTCTCCGTCCGTCGCCATCCCGGCAAACCGCTACCGCCGGGCCGGTTGCTCTTCGATGCGATCAAATGGAAGGTCCCCCATGACCATCGCGGGCGATCGGTCTGGTGGGTCCACCGGCGGGCTCGGCTACGGCTCCAGGAGTACACGCGGATCTACCAACGATGGCTGCGCGCCGCGACGAAGAAGCGCGGGCTCTACGTCGTCTCGCGCGCCGAGCAGGCTCCGAATCCCGACAGCCGTGTCCTGCTCTCGGATCGCCGGGATGCTCTCGGCCTGCGCCAGATCAAGCTCGATTGGCGCCTGCTCGAAGTCGACAAACGCACGCTCGAGGTCTCGATGACCGCGCTCGATCGGGAGCTTCGGCGCCTTTCGCTGGGAAGCGTGGAGCCGAGTCCGTGGCTTGCGGAGCAAGAGACGCCCTGGCAGATCGATCGCTTGATCAGCAACCATCCGATCGGCGGTTACCACCACATCGGGACGACACGCATGGCGACCAGCCCGAGGCAGGGTGTGGTCGACGCGGATTGCCGCGTCCACGGGCTCGGCAATCTCTACGTCGCCGGAAGCTCCGTATTCCCCACGAGCGGCTGGGCGAACCCGACGCTCACGATCCTGGCGCTCAGCCTTCGCCTGGGAGATCACCTCGGACGGATCCTCTCGCCGCCACGTCTGCCTGGGTGCTGAGCCAGACGAAGACGGCGATCGCCTGACCCGTCACGCCGACGATCGCCGAGATCAGCATGGCGATCCCGGCTCCGATCAGGCCGATCCGCGGGATGAGGACGAACATGGCCCCGAGGAAGACGACGACGGAGGCCGCGCGCACGAAGAGCGCCGAGCCGGCTCGCCCCGTCGAGATCAGCGCCGGCTCGAGCGGAAACGAGAGCAGCCGGATCCCCGCTCCGGTCGCGAGCAGGACGGCGAGACCGTAGGCGGCCTCGACCTCCGACCCGAAGACGAATCCGAGCAGGGGGCGCCCGAAGATCACGAGGGGCATGACCAGCAGAGTCCCTGCGCCCGCCATCAGTGCCATCGAACGCCAGATCAATCGCCGGATGCCCGCCATGTCCCCGCGCGTCGACAGACGCGCGAACTCCGGATAGATCGCCGGCTTCATCAGCAGCGAGGCGCGCGTCAACAGGGTCGTCACCTGGCGAGCGATATCGAAGAGGCCTGCCGCGGTGGAATCGATCAGCAGGCCGACGATGACGGTGCCGAGCCGCCGATGACCCACCGACAGCGTCGTATTCAGCTGGGTCGTCGCGACGAAGGAGGCGATCTCCGGATGGCCCGTAGCGAGGCCCCGTACGCCCGTGCGCGGGCCATGCAGGAGTCCGCGCTGGGAGAGCAGACGAATCGAGTGGGCGATCAGCCAGGCGCCGCTCACCGCCGTCGAGACGAACCAGATCGCGAGCAGCAGCGCGAGGTCCGCGCCGAGGAAGAAGGCCCAGATCCCGCCGAGAACTCGGACGACGGCCCCGATCGCGCTCGAAACCGAAAGCAGATCGAACCGATCGAAGAGGCGCAGCAGCCCCGTCGGCGTCGCGGTCACCATGAAGAAGATCGAGAACGCATAGAGCTGGATCGCGAAGAGGGATTCCGATGACCACCCGAACCGGCTCGCCAGGAAGGGAACCGCGACGCAGGTTCCCGTGATCCCGACGACGCTGCTCGCGACGTCGAGCAGGACCGTCAGCTTGATCAACCGGCGAAAATCGAGCTTCCGATCCGATTCGAGCGCGGGCGTGCCGTAACGCAGGACGGCCTGCCAGGACTGGAACTTCGCGATGTCGCCGACGGCGCTCGTGAACGCGTGGATCACGGCGAGGGCGCCGAAGGTCTCGAGTCCCACGGATCGGACGATCAACGTCATCGCGATCAGGTTGAGCACGCCGTTCATCGACCGGCCGCCAACCAGCAGCCCGGCGTTCTTGACCAGCCGGCGAAACGGCCCGTCCGCCAGCCAGCTCTCCGCGCGCGGGGGGCCGCTCGCGCGGGTGCGTCCCGCGGCCGCCCCGTCTCCGTCCGATTCCGCTCGCCGCTCGCCCATCTTGCCCTTCACCCCGCCCATGGGCGCGAAGCGTGACGTATAGCGTCAGCAACCTCGGCAGCAACGGCATTTCGACGGGCTCGGGCTCGACGATCCAGGGCGACACCCCCTATCAGAACGCGAACGATGGAATCGCCACTTCCTCGGGATCCAACGTCGCCGGGAACATGAGCCATGCGAACTCGGGCGATGGCATCCAGGCGACCTCGTCCTCCCTGGTGCAGCGCAACACGACCAACGAGAACAATGGCTTCGGCATCAACAACGTTTTGGACCTCTCGCCTTCAGCCTATCGAAACAACATGATCCGGCTCAACCAGGCCGGGGCGGTCGAGGACGCGATCGAGCTCGGCGGCAATCACTGCAGCATGATCTCGCCCTGCCCATGACGATTCATCCGCGGTTGCGCGGGGCCCGGCGAGCCGGGCTCAACGGAAAGGTCCGGTCATGACGAAAGCGATTTCCCGATCCGTCCGCACCATCGCGCTTCGGGCATCCGAACGGCCCAGCTCGCGCCGTCGGGCCCCGTCCCGACGGCCGCTCCAACTGAGAGCCCCGTCCCGCAGCCTCCGCTCCGACCGCGCGCCCCGGACCGTTCTTCGGGTCCGCCGGATCGGAATCTGGCTCGTCGTCCTCTCGTCGTTGGCCTTCGCGTCGCAGGCGCGAGCGCAGAGCGCACAGGTCAGCGGGGCGGATTTTTCCGGAATCTCGCCCGGGCAGCCCCTGACCCTCGCTCTCGGCGGGGGAAATACGGTCGCCGTGGTCGTGACGACGGGGGGCACGATGGCCTCACGCCGCGGAGCCTCGCGACGGCAGGCGCCTCCGAGACCGGTCTCGGATCTTCCGAGCTGCGTAGCCTCAACATCTTCGACGGTGGGGGGAGCGGGAGCATCCAGACGACGCTGACCTTCCAGGACTTCGACCCGGGCCCGCTTGACCTGCGCGGCGATCTGATGATCGGCGCGCTCAACGGCGCCTCGTAGCCCGTCACGGTCGCGAGCTCGGCGCCCGGTGCGGTATCGGCCTGGCCCCAGGTCGGATCCGATTTCCTGATCGATGCGTCCAACCAGGCCGAGATCGAATGGGATGCGGCGACCGGCGAGTTCACGACCGAGGCATCGGGCGGGGTGGACAGCGGCGGCATCGTCGTCGACATCGGGACGATCGCGCAGTACGGATCGATCAGCCTCCGCCTCTCTCAGAATCTCAACGATGGCTTCGTGATCGGCATCGGCGAGGGCGCGACCTCGCGGGCAGGCGTGCCGACCGGCTCGCTGACGAGCACGATCCTGCTCGCAGGAGCGTCGATCGCCTTCGGATGGGCGGCCGCCCGAAATCTGCGGAGACCGGATCGAGAGGGCGGCTCCGCCTAGCGATGCCCCGTCCGCGAGAGCGCGTCCTGCACGATCGGCTGCCTCGTGCGGATGGAGATGACGACGGCTTCGGTCCTTGCGTGCCGCTGATCCGGCGTATTTCATCAGTTCCGATCGATCTCGAGAGATCCGTGCGGCGACGTAGCCGTCGATGCGGTGACCGGGACCGCGACCGATCGGAAGGCGGATGAATGGCGAGTTCCGGATCTCGCTCGCGAGATCCGGACGGCTGCTCCTTTCGCAGACATCGCCTGCCGGGTTTCCGCGCGGGCGAAGGCGATCGACCCCTGCGCCTCATTTCTCAGGTGGGCATCCGAAGCCTCGGCTGAGACCGAACGGAATCAGCCATCGCAGGTGGCACATGCATTGCAATCGACGTGCAGCGAAACGAAATCAGTCGATCAGGCATCGCGCGACCGGGCCATCGGGCGCATCCGACTGCCCGAACCGACACAGCGGAAACGACGAGGAGCAGTCATGGATTCCCGAAAGCCCTTTGCAGACGCGCAGCAGCCGCCGCCCTTTGGACAAGGAACCACCCGAAGAAGCTTTCTCTCTCATGTCGGCAAGGCGGGCGGCGCGGCCGTCATGTACAGCACGATGGAAGCGCTCGGGCTCTTCCGCGGAACGGAGGACGCGCGCGCCGAAGACACATTCGTGCCGCTCGTCAAGGGTGGCGCAACCGCGGACGTCCTGGTTCTCGGCGCGGGCATCGCCGGTCTGACGGCGGCCTACGAGCTGCTCAAGGGCGGCTATCGCGTGACGATCGTCGAGCCCCGCAGCCGGGCGGGCGGCCGGAACTGGACCGCGCGAAGACGCACGGCGGAGGCCGAGATCGACGGGCCGCTCCAGGTCTGCCAGTTCTCGAAGGGCGAGTACATGAACATGGGCCCCGCTCGCCTGCCGCAGGGTCACATCACGATCGACTACTGCCGCGAGCTCGGCGTCCCGCTCGAGGTCTTCACGAACCAGAACGCCCAGGCCTACTACTACAACGAGAACACGGCGACCCAGGATTTCGGCCCCTGGGCCAGCAAGCCGATCCCGCATCGGATGGCCAAGGCCGACTACTACGGTTACGTCTCGGAGCTGCTCGCGAAATGCGTCAATCAGGGCGCGCTCGACTCCGACCTGACGGCGACGGACAAGGATCGCGTGCTCGCGTTCCTCCGTTCCTTCGGCTCGATTTCGGCCCCGAGCTATGAGTACACGGGCTCCTCGCGCCGCGGCTACTCGATCCCGCCGCAAGCCGGCGATCAGCCGGGTGTGCCGCTCGGCGACGTGCCGAGCCTCGAGGACGTGTTCCAGAGCCAGCTGGGCCTGAACTTCGCGTTCGAGTTCGGCTGGCAACAGGCGATGCTGATGTTCCAGCCGGTCGGCGGAATGGACGCCATTCCCGCAGCGTTCGAGCGCGCGATCCGCAAGCTCGGGGGCCAGATCATCTACGACTGCGAGGTCACCGACATCCGCAACACGTCGACCGGCGTCGACGTGGTGGTCCTGAAGTCGAGCGGCAAGGGACAAGGTTTCTACGCGCTTTCGAGTCAGTACTGCATCTGCACGATCCCGCCCCAGATCCTGAAGCGGATCCCGTCGAACTTCTCGCCCGAGATCCTGGCGGCGCTGAACAAGCCGACGGGCTTCAGCACCGGAAAGGTCGGACTCGAGTATTCGCGGCGATTCTGGGAGCAGGACGAGCGGATCCTCGGCGGCATCACGAACACCAACCTCAACATCGGAACGATCTGGTACCCGTCGAACGGATTCGGGAATAGTCGGGGCCTGGTCGTCGGCTCGTACAACTTCGCCGGGAACGCCGCGTTCTACGAACCGCTCACGCCGCATCAACGCGTCGACGAGGCCGTCGCCCAGGGCATGAAGGTCCACGGCGCGCCGTATCGGGATCTTCTGAAATCGGCCTACACGGTCCAGTGGAAGCGCGTGCGGCACAGCGAGGGCGGATGGGTCAGCTGGCCGGGTGGTCGCGGCGCCGAATACCTGCTTTTGAGCGAGCCGACCGGAAACGTCTATTTCGCGGGAGACCACCTCTCCTACGAGATCGCCTGGCAGGTCGGTGCGATCTACTCGGCTCGGCGCGCGGTGGAGTCGCTGCATACGCGGGTGACGTCGGTGGCGCAGCGCCGGGCGGTGGAGCAGCTCGTCCAGGTGGCTTGATCGAGCGGCGCTCCGCGAGCGGGATTCGATCCCGGAGCGCCCGCGAAGATTCGCGCGGATGCCGTGCGAGAAACTCAACGAAGAGAGGACCGTGAAGATGATGACGAAGATGCAGCGATGGATGACGAGATGGATTGCAGGGCCGGTCGTGGCCGGTGCGCTCTGCGGCGCGGCCGCAGCGCAAGCCTCCGGCCCACAGACCGCGCCAAAGAACAGGCAGGTCGACCGCTACTACAGCGGAACGACGCTGCCTGCGAATCCCTTTCTGGCGAGTGGTGTCGCCACCGGGGCGAAAGTCCCGATCTACACCGCCGCGGGTACGGGTCCCGCCGCCCTCAACACCGCGGCACCGAGCGGAACGCCCGAGCGCTACATCGACTACCCGCTGCTGCAGGTGCTCTTTCCGGATTTCGATCCGACGCCCGAGGAGCGAGCCGTCGGCGTCCTGCCTCCCGGCATGACGATCACCGAGGCGCAGGGCCTCAACACGATGGAGCGGGTCAAGGCGAACCTCGAGCTGGCCGGTCTCACGCTCGACAGGATCCTCTTCATGCGGATCTATCTCGACAATCCGCCCGGGAGCGAGCGGGCGGACTACGCCGGCTGGAACCGCGCCTATCGAAAGCACATGGCGAACGTCGACCTCGTCACCGGGGAGGTCATCGCGGCCTTCGAGCCCGTGCTGTTCGAGAATGCGACGCGGCCGGCCCGCAGCAATCTCGAGGTGGCGACGCTGCCGGTCGCGGGCTGGCTGGTCGAGATCGAGGTCACGGCGGCCTTCCCGTCCTACGTCGAGTGCTTTCCGCCCTTCCTCTGCTTGCACTAGACGAAGTAGCGGGCCAAGGTCGGTTCGACGACCCCATCCGGGCGGCCGACGAAGCAGGGGCGTGAGCGCCCCTGCCTGGTGGGCCGCCCGGATTTTGCATCGGGAGTCTTCGACGCCGTGTCGGCCGAGAGCCGGTCAGGCCCCGCCTAACGATGCCCCGTCCGCGAGAGCGCGTCCTGCACGATCGACTGCTTCGGGCGGATGAAAATGCCGACGGCCTCGGCGCAGAGCGTGTTCGGCGCGGGGGTATCGCAGTGCATCGTGCCCCTCACGAAGGTCTTGACGCCTTCGGTGCGCTCGATCCAGGCGTGCATGCGGATCGGCTTGCCGATGGGGGTCAGCGAGCGGTAGGTGATCGTCAGCGTGCCGGTGAAGCCGCCGACGTTTGAGACGGCGCCGATGCAGCCGAGCAGCTCGTCGAAGACGAGGGCGATGACGCCGCCATGGACCGAGCCGGGGGGGCCGTTCCAGGGGGCGTCGAAGACGTGCTCGGCGCGCAGCTCCTTCTGGCCCTCTCCGATCTCGACGACATCGAAGCGGATCGGCGCGGCGAGCGGGTTGCGCGGGCCGATGATCGGGCTGTACGGGAAGAACTCGGCGGGCGTCAGATGCAGGGGCGGCCCGCCGTTCTGGACGACGACCTCGACGTCGAGCGCCGCCTGCGCGTAGGGCCCCGGATGGTCGTAGGGCGCGAGCAGCGCGGCGAGCGCCGCGACCTCGCGCTCGACGCGCAGCAGATCCTCCTTCGGCGCCTTCGTCTTGCGCAGATGCCGGATCAGCTGGCGGACCTGGTCGACGGCGCCCTCGAGCGCCTTCGGATCGGGACGGGCTTCGCTCGTGCTCATGAAAGCTTCAGGACCTTCATGGCATTCTCGCGCAGGAACTTCGGCCAGACATTGTCCTTGAAGGGCACGTTCGGCATGTCGCCCATGATCCGCTCGAGCGAGAGGCCCATCGGGAAATAGCCCGCATAGATGATCTTGTCGGCGCCGCGGGTATTCGCGTAGTCGATGATCGCCTTGGGGTAATGCCGCGGCGCGAAGGCCGACGTCGAATAATAGAGGTTGGGCCATTTCAGCATGAGCTTCATCGCGAGCTGCTCCCACGGCTCGCAGCCATGTCGCGTCACGAACACGAGCTCCGGGAAGTCGTACATCACGCGGTCGATCCGCTCGACGTGCTGACACGCCATCGGCACCCGCGGCCCCGGCACGCCCGCGCAGACGAAGATCGGAACCCCGAACTCGGCGCATTTCGCGTAGATCGGATAGAACTTCGCGTCGTCGATCGCGACCTGCGGCAGGCAGCCCGCCGGAAACGCGCCGAAGGCCCGCACGCCGTATTCCTCGTACTCGCGCACCATCCTGCGGATGCCCTCCATCCCCTCGTTCGGGTCGACGCTGCCCGACGGGATGAAGCGATCCGGATGCTGCTTCAGCGCCCGCGCCGAGACGTCGCCGCCGACGCCGATGAGGCCGCGCTCGATGCCGTATTTGTCCATCTCGTGCAGCGTGATGTCGATCGGGTTCGACGCGCCGTAGAGCTCCTTCGGCACGTGCTTGAACATGTACTCGACGGGGAAGTCGAAGCCGTCGCGCGACTGCGCGTCCTTCAGCTGCTTGCGGATGAACTCGTACTGCGAGAAGTCGGAGGCCGGGAATCCGATCATGCAATCGATGATTCCGACGCTGGCGGGCATGGGCATGGAGGCGGTCCCTCGTGCGGACGTCTTCCGGACTCGGACGGGCGGGGATTCGGCGCCCGGATCGAGAGCTCCGGCGAGCGAGACGGATGGTCGACTCGGTCTCGGGTTTCGGGGCCGCATGGTAACGCGATCCGGGACGTTGTCGGGGGGCGCTAGAGATGCGGCTCGACGAGCGGTCGCGGGGTCGTTCCGACCGGGGCTAGATTGGCGAAAGGATCGAATCGGACGTTCGAAGGCCGTGGATCCGGGGACGTCCCGCCCGATCGCCGAGGAGCCCTGTTTGATCGTATACTCCGAGTCGAAATCCCGCTTCCGATCGGACGTCTTCGGCAATCGGATCGAAGAGGTCATCCATGATCTCTTCCGCTCGAAGCTCCGGCGGTCGGTTTCCCCGAACGAGGTTCGCGCCTGGAAGAACTCGATGCAGTACATGGACCGCATCCTCGCGGACGCCGAAATTCCGGACGACGCCCGCGTCGGCATCGAATACAACCTGCCGCAGAGCTCGAAGAGGATCGACTTCATCCTGTCCGGGAGGAACGCGGAGGATCGCGACGCGCTCGTCATCGTCGAGCTGAAGCAGTGGGAATCCGTCGAGGCGACGACGAAGGACGCGATCGTCCGGACGCGGATCGGCGGCGCCGAGCGGGAGACCGAGCATCCCTCCTATCAAGCCTGGACCTACGCCGCATTGCTCGAGGACTACAACGAGACGCTCCGCGACGAGCAGATCGGGCTCGTCCCCTGCGCCTATCTCCACAACTGCCTCTCGGATCGCTCGATCCGATCGCACCTCTACGAGGAGCACCTGAAGAAAGCGCCCGTCTTCATCCGCGAAGACGCCCAGGCACTCCGGGATTTCATCAAGCAACACATCCGCTTCGGCGACGCGCGCAACACCCTCTATCGGATCGAGAACGGCCGCATCAAGCCCTCGAAATCCCTCGCCGATGCGCTCGCAGGGATGCTGCAGGGCAACCGCGAGTTCCTGATGATCGACGAGCAGAAGCTCGTCTACGAGACCGCGCTGGCCCTGGCGGGGGAAGCGCGAGCCGGCCGCAAGGCGGTGCTCGTCGTCCGCGGCGGGCCGGGCACGGGGAAATCGGTCGTCGCGATCCAGCTGCTGGTCGAGATGACGAAGCGCGAGCTCGTCGTCCAGTACGTCTCGAAGAACGCCGCGCCCCGCGAGGTCTACGAAAGTCGTCTGGCGGGCACGTTCAAGAAATCGCGGATCTCCAACCTCTTTCGCGGTTCCGGGGCCTTCACGACGAGCGAGCCCGGCGTCTTCGACGTTCTCCTCGTCGACGAGGCCCACCGTCTGAACGAGAAGTCGGGCCTCTACCAGAATCTCGGCGACAACCAGATCAAGGAGCTCATCCGAGCCTCGAAGCTCGCCGTCTTCTTCATCGACGAAGACCAGCGCGTCACGCTGAAGGACATCGGGGAGGTCGGCGAGATCCGGCGCTTCGCGGACGCGCTCGGGGCCGTGACCCACGAGCTCGAGCTCGCTTCCCAGTTCCGCTGCAACGGCTCGGACGGTTACCTCGCTTTCGTCGACCACGCGCTGCAGATCCGGGAGACCGCGAACCCCGATCTGGCCGGGCTCGACTACGACTTTCGTGTCTTCGATTCGCCGTCGGCGCTGCGCGACGCGATCTTCGAGCGCAACGCGGCGGCGAACCGCGCGCGGCTCGTTGCGGGCTATTGCTGGCCCTGGAAGAGCAAGAGAGATCCGCGGGCGATGGACATCGTGTTTCCTGGGACCGATTTCGCGATGCAGTGGAATCTCGCGAGCGACGGCAGCCTCTGGATCGTCAAGCCCGAGTCGGTCCGCGAGGTCGGCTGCATCCACACCTGCCAGGGCCTCGAGCTGGACTGGGTCGGCGTGATCGTCGGAGCGGACTTCGTGATCCGGGATGGCCGAGCCGTCGTCGATGCGGGGCGCCGCGCGTCGGCGGACCGCACGGTCCACGGCTACAAGCAGCTCTTGAAGCGGGATCCCGACGCGGGGCGCCGGCAGGCGGACGCGATCGTGAAGAACACCTATCGGACCCTGATGACGCGCGGGATGAAAGGGTGTTACGTCTACTGCGTCGACGAGGAGACGAACGCGCATTTTGCCTCGTTCATGAATCGCGAATCCGAAGCGATCGGAGAAGAACGGTAGAAATCCGACGGTCGACCCAGGCGTCGACCGCGAGGAGGGCCGCATGGGATCGAGAATCGAATCCGCCTCGAGCGCCAACTCCCTCCTGATCCGAAACGCCCGGATCGTCGACGGCACCGGCGCCCCCGCCTTCGAAGGCGACGTGCTCGTCGAATCCGGCCGCATCGCCGCCGTCTCCCACGGCCCCCTCGAACGCGATCCCGCCACCTCTTCGCTCCCCGACCTCGCCGCCCGCGCCCGCGCAGCCGAGGCCATCGACGCGCGCGGGCTGCTCCTGACCCCCGGCTTCGTCGACGTCCACACCCACTACGACGGCCAGGCGACCTGGGACGAGATGCTCGCGCCCTCCTGCTGGCATGGCGTGACGACGATCGTCATGGGCAATTGCGGCGTCGGCTTCGCGCCGGTCGTGCCGGGCCGCGAGCAGACGTTGATCGAGCAGATGGAGGGAGTCGAGGACATCCCGGGAACGGCGCTCGCCGAGGGCATCGAATGGCGTTGGGAGACGTTCCCGGAGTATCTCGATGCGTTGGGCGCTCGCCGATTCATGATGGACGTCGGGACGCAGGTGCCGCATGCGGCGGTGCGCGCGTACGTGATGGGCGATCGGGCGGGGGAGGCGGAGCCGACCGATGCCGAGCTCGCGCAGATGGCGGCGATCGTGCGCGAGGGGATTCGCGCGGGCGCGCTCGGGGTCTCGACCTCGCGGATCCTGGCGCATCGCACGAGCCGCGGCGCGGAGGTCCCCGGCACCTTCGCGGGCGAGCGCGAGCTCGAGGCGCTCGCACGCGTCCTCGGCGAGCTCGGGACCGGCGTCTTCGAGGTCGTGCCGCGCGGAATGGACGGCGAGGTCAGCGCGACCTCCCATGCGGAGATCGACTGGATGGGCCGGCTCGCGAAGTCGATCGGCCGGCCGCTGACCTTCTCCCTCGTGCAGACGCATACGGAGATCGATCGTTTCCGGCTCCTGCTCGACCGCTCGCAGCTGCTCCGCGAGGCGGGCGCGCCGATCCATCCGCAGGTCGCGAATCGTGCGACCGGCATCCTGATCGGCCTGCAGAGCGACGAGCATACGTTCTCGACGCGCGCGAGCTATCGCGCCCTCGCGCAGCTCCCGCTCACGGAGCGCGTCGCGCGCCTGCGCGATCCGGCCGTCAAGGCGAGGATCCTGGCCGAGCCGATCGGGCCCTACGGGCATCCGCAATCGGCGATGGTGCACCAGGGCTTCGAGAACCTCTTCATCCTCGGCGACCGCTTCGAGCTGGAGCCGACCGACGCCGATCGGGTCGCGGTCCGCGCGCAGCGCGAGGGTCGCGATCCGGCCGAGCTCGTCTACGACCTCTTCCTCGAGAACGACGGCCGCGCCTTCCTGATGTTCCCCTTCACGAACTATTTCCGCGGCAGCCTCGACGACGTCCATGCGATGCTGATGCATCCCGCGTCGGTCTGGGGCCTCGGCGACGGCGGCGCGCATTGCGGCGTCGCCTGCGACGCGGGCGGGCCGACGTTGATGCTGACGCATTGGGTGCGCGACCGGACGCGCGGCCCGCGCATCCCGCTCGAGCGGGCGGTCGCCCTGCTGACGAGCGAGCCGGCGGCGCTCTACGGCCTCGGTGATCGCGGGCGGATCGCGCCGGGCCTGCGCGCGGACCTCAACCTGATCGACCATGCAAACCTCGCAGTCGATCTGCCCGAGATGATCTTCGACCTGCCCGCGAAGGGGCGGCGGCTGATGCAGCGCGCCCGCGGCTATCGGCGGACGATCGTCGCGGGGGAGACGACGATCGCCGACGATGCGGCGACCGTGGCGAGGCCGGGGCGTCTGATCCGGGGGGCACGTCAGGCCCGAAAGCCGGACCTCCTCGCGCCCCCGCTCCGCTAGTTCCCGAACGGCCCCGCCGTCCAGGTCTCCGCCGCGAGCCGCCTCTGCCCGCGGGCCGAGGGATGGAAGCAGTCGAAGGGCGAGACCTCGCTCGGGACGAAATCCGTCGTCGAGGTCAGGTCGGTGAACTCCCAGTAGTGGCGGGAGTCGGTCGCGTCGTACTCGGCGACGAGATCCTCGAGGATCGCGTTGAAGGCGGCGTTGCGGCTGCGGGTGTACTGGCGGTCGGCTTCGCTGTTGGTCGGCGAGAGCATCGTGCTGCAGGGGTAGATCTCGAGCAGCGTCGCCGCCCAGATGACCTCGCAGCTGATGCCGAGGGCGCCGGAGAGCTGGGGCCCGAGCTGCCAGAGCTTGTAGATGTCGACGATGCCGGCGGTGTAGACCGTCGCGCCGTTCGGGAGGCCGGTCCGCAGCCGTTCGAAGCCGGCGCGCACGTTGGCCTCGAACTCGGCGTCGGTCGGGATGTCGGCGAAGTCGTTCTGGCAGACGTCGTTGTGGCCCATGAAGACGGTGACGTAGTCGGCGGCGCGCGAGACCGAGGCGGTCATCTGCGGGCCGAGGTCGAAGCTGTCGGCGCCGCTCAGGGCCTCCATGTAGTTCCTGCGGCCGCTGCTGCCGTATTTGGACGTGATGCGCTGGTTGTGGCTGTTGACGTTCGTCCGGCCGAGCAGCCATTCCCAGAAGCCGCGGTAGCCGTTCGCCCAGCTCGCCCAGTGATTCGGGGTGACGAAGACGAAGGGGTTGAACTCTTCGGCGTTGATCGCTTCGGTGATGCTGTCGCCGACGGAGGAGAGGCGGCGCGGCGTCCGCTGCGGGTCCTTCGCGAAGACGCTGGCGGGCAGCGCGAGCAGCGCGATCAGGGTCGCGGCGCAGGCGGCGAGGGCGAAGCGGCGGAGCGGGCGGGCGCTTTGCATGTCGGTTCCTCCTGCCGCGGCGCGGGCGCGCGGCTCTGGCAGACGAAGGCCGGAACCACTCGACCACAGCGACTGCGTCGAGTCAAGAAAAATGCGGCGACCGTTCGTCAGCGGAGCGAACTGTCGTCGGCGGGGAGGGTCGCGTCGGGAACGCTGACCTCAGTGCGGCGCCGTGCTCGCCGCGCTCGCCTCTCGCCGCACGACTTCGCGCAGCTCTTCGTAGGGCAAGAGGCCCGATACGAAGAGGCCGTTCACGAAGAGTCCCGGCTCGCGCGGGATGCCGGCGGCGTTCGCGCGGTCGATGTCGGCCTTCACCGCGGCGAGGCGCGTGCCGTCCTGCGCCGCGCCGCGGATCGAGCGCGCCGGGAGCCCGACCTGTGCGGCGATCGCGTCGAGGCGCTGCGCGTCGAGGGTCACGGCCGGGTCGACGCGGGCGGCGACGACGGCGTCGTGGTAGGCCCAGAAGCGCCCCGCCTCGTTCGCGGCGAAGGCGAGGCGGGCGGCGTAGAGGCCGGCTTCGTCTCGCTCGCCGAGCAGGTGGACATGGGTCCAGCGAATTTCGCCGGGCCGCTCGGCGAAGAGGCGCCTCAGGTTCTCTGCACTGCGGGCCCCGGCGCGGGAGCCGAGGCTCGCGAAGTGGACGACCTCGACCTTCGCGGATGCGGGGCCGCGGGTCGGCGAATCGCCGATCGCGAAGTCGGTTCGCGGCGGCTCCGGCGCGGCGAGCAGGACACGCGCGCCGGCCGCCTCGCGCAGGGCGGCGAGCCCCGCGATGCGCCGTTCGAGACGGGCGCGCTCGGACAGGTACTGGGCGACCCGCTCGCGCACCGCCGCCGGATCGGCGCCCGGCGCCGGCGGATGTTCGGCGAGATAGCGATCGATCTCGGCAGGCGATACGGACGACACCGCAGCGGCGTCGCCGTGCGCGCCGCCCTCGAGCTCGGCGAGCAGCGTCTCGACCGGGATGCCCCGTGCGCGTGCCGCGCCCTCGAGGACCTCGGCCTCGATCCGCCGTTCGGCCTCGGCGGCGAGCAGGGAATAGATGTCGAGCTCGTGCTGGAAGATCCGGAACGCGAGCGCGCCCTCGACCTCGTCGACGTAGATCGTGCGCCCGTTCACCGTCGCGAGCGGCGTGCGCGCGGCGCCGGCATCGAGCCGGGAGGGCGATCCCGCTGGATCCGATGGGGTCGGCGGACCCGCCGCTTTCGGCTCGCCCGCGCCGGCGACTTCGGCGAACGTGAGAAGCGCGAGCGCAAATAGACCGGCCGAGACGCGTCCGCACGAGCCGCAGAATCTGGAGTCCGCCAATCGCCGGAAGGTCTCGGCGATCCGGTCGGCTTTCGTCCGCGGCGTCGGCGGCTCTGCCTCCCGCCGTTCTACCGTGGCCAGGTCGTTCGCGTTCATCGGAGCGGCTCCGGCGCAGGACTGCGCGGCGGCAGGAAGTCGTCGTCGGGGACGTATTCGGGATCGACGTCGCGATCGATGCCGCTCCCGCCGCCCTGTCCGCTCGCATCGCCGAGAGAGTCGCGGCCCGCCGGCCCGCTCGCACCTGTTGCGGTTTCACTTGCACTATCACGAATATCTGCTCGCCGCGTTGATCCGGGCCGGCGACG
>CAZFKD010000007.1:0-4888 GCA_964519695.1 uncultured Spirochaetaceae bacterium | reverse complement strand
CCGGCCCGCTCGCCGCTTCGGCGGCGCGCGCCGTGAACTCGGCGGGGGTGATCTGCGTGACCTCGCGGAAGGTCTCGCTCGCGCGGCCGAGGGCTTCGACGAGGGCTCGGCGGCGCTGGGCGTGGGCGGGCTCCATCGCGAGCTGGTCGAGCTCGACGCGGGCGGCGCGCAGCTCGACCAGGGCCTGTGCCGCACGGTCAATCTCGCCGGGCGAGAGCGCGCGGTCGACGAAGAGGTCGGCGACGACGGCCTCGACCGAGGCTCGCAGGAGCTCGGGGGTCGGCTCGCCGAAGGCGGCGACGAAGGGCGCGTCGGCGGGATCGACTTCGGGATCGAGCTCGGGATCGACGCCGCGCAGCCCCGGCAGGGCGTGCGCGGCTTCGCGGCCCCCGGAACCGATCGGATCCGGCTCGTCCGGACTCGCCCGGTGTTCGGTGCCTGGGGATGAGTCCGGGCGAGGAGCCGGGTGCTCGATCGCTGGCGTGGGCGCGCCGTCGGGCGGCGGCGCGCCATCGCGTCGCCCGAGCGTCGCGAAGAGGGCGGCTGCGGCGGCGCCGAGGAAGACGAAAAGAGCGATGCGCTGCGAGCGTTTCAAGGGGTGCGCCTCTGTCGCCGTTCGGCCGCGGGCGATGCGCGCGCGGGAGCAGCTCGTTCCTCGACATCACTCGGGATTCTAGTCGGAGGCCCGGGGTCCGCGAGCGGCCGTATGGCTTGCCTGCGGCCGGGCCGGTGGCATCGTTCCCGCCATGACCCCGCCCCCCGATCCGGCGCCGCCTGCGCGCGCCGGGCATCCCGAGCGCTTCGCTGACGGGCTCTTCCTGCCCGAGTGCCCGCGTTGGCATGGCGGCGCGCTCTGGCTCTGCGACATGTGGGCCCACGAAATCCTCCGCTACACCGCAGCCGGTCGACGCAGCCTGATCCACCGCTTCGACGCCGCCGAGGATCCGGGCGGCCTCGGCTGGCTGCCCGATGGATCGCTGCTCGTCGTCGGCATGGAGGGGCGCTGCGTCTACCGCATCGACGTCGCGGCGGCGGAGGCGGAGCGCGAGGCCGGCGGCTCCCCGACCGACGCGAGCGCGGCGCGAGCCGTCGTACGGCATGCGGATCTCGCGCCCGTGGCGCCCTGGCCCTGCAACGACATGATCGTGCGTCGGGACGGCACCGGATGGGTCTCGCATTTCGGCTACGACATGTGGGGCGGGACGACGGGATTCCTGCCTGCGACACTGATCCGCGTCATGCGCGGCGGCGGCGTCGACGTCGTCGCCGAGGATCTGCTCGCGCCCAACGGCATGGCGCTCTCGGTCGACGAGCGGACGCTCTACCTCTCGGAGTGCGGCCGTTCGCAGATCCTCGCCTTCGACGTCCAGCCGGACGGCGCGCTCGCGAATCGCCGGGTCTTCGCGCGCCTGCCGCGCGCGCCTGGCCTCGAGTTCGCGCCGCCCGACGGCATCTGCCTCGACGCGGCCGGCGCCGTCTGGGCCGCGGAGCCGCTCGGGCGGCGGGTGCTGCGCATCGATCCGGACGGGCGGGTCACCGACGAGCTCGCCTTCGACCAGGCGCCGCTCGCCGTCGTGCTCGGCGGCGAGGATCGCCGGACGCTCTTCGTCTGCTCGAGCGGGGAGCACGACAAGACGCGGCGCGGCGCGAAGCCGACCGGGCGCGTCGATGCCCTGCGCGTCGCGGTCCCGGGGGCAGGGCGGCCGTAGCGGGGTTCCGGGCGCGCCAGGAGGCGGCCCCGCGTGGCACCGTGCCTATCCATCGTCCGCCGTTCGCACTAGCGTTTCCCGCACGAGGTGAAGCATGCCGACCGCCGAACGTGTCCGCGTCCAGTCCGAGCTGATCGATCGCGTCCGGGCGCTCGGCCCGCTGATCCGCGCCCACGCCGACGAGAGCGAACGCATCCGCCGCCTCGCGGCGCCCATCGTCGACGCGTTCCACGACGCCGGCCTCTTCCGGATGCTTCAGCCGCCCTCGATCGGCGGCGGCGGTCTGAACGCGATCGACGCCGTTCCGATCCTCGAGGAGGTCGCAGCCGCGGATGGTGCGGCGGGCTGGAATCTCGCGATCGGTGCGGGCAACAGCGCGTTCCTCGCGCTGCTCGAGGATGGCGCGGCACTCGAGTCGCTCGTGAAGCCGCCGCGGGCGCTCGGCGCCGGGTCGGTGAACCCGACGACGCTGCGGCTCGTTCGGGTGAGTGGTGGCTATCGCGTCTCGGGCACGCTGCGCTTCGCCTCGGGCATCCATCAGGCGAGCTGGCTCGTGGCCGGGGGGCTCGTGCTCGACGAGGGCAAGCCGCGGCTCGCGCCCGACGGCATTCCCGAGATCGTCGGCGCCTTCTTCCCGGCGAGCGAGGCCTGCGTCCTCGATACCTGGCATCCGAGCGGCATGGCGGGCACGGGCAGCCACGACGCGATCCTCGAAGACGTGTTCGTGCCGGAGAACTTCACCTTCGACTTTCGCGCGAAGGGCTCGCGCCGCTTCGACGCGCTTGCCGAGCTCCCGACCTTCAGCCGCCTCGGCGCGACGCTCGCCGCCGTCGCCCTCGGCATCGCGCACCGCTCGATCGAAGAGTTGATGCTGCTCGCGCAGACCAAGCCCGCCATGATGAGCGCGACGCCCCTGCGCGAGACGGCGCGCGTCCAGGTCGAGGTCGCCCGGGCCCATGCGCTGCTCGACGCGGGCCGCGCCCATCTGCGTTTCGTCGCCGGCGAAATCTTCGAGCGCGTCGCCGACGGCGCCTCGCCTTCGCTCGAAGATCTCGCACGCCTGCGCCTCGCCTATCTCTCGGCGACCGAGCTCGCGACCGACGCCGTCGACCGCATGCGCAACGCCGCGGGCATGAGCGCGGTCGCGGAGGGCGGCGCCCTCGAGCGCTGCTTCCGCGACATCCATGCCCTGACCCAGCATCTCGCGATCTCGCCGGCCCATTACGAGCGGGTCGGCAAGGCGCTGCTCGGGCTCGATTTCGGGTCGGGGCAGCTCTGAATGCACGCGGCGTGAGGAAGATCCTGGACGATCGTCTCCGGATCCTCTTCCATCTGCGCCAGGTGGATCTCCCTGCGCGGTCTCCTGTCCGAGACGCGCGCTCGAGGATCCGAACCGCCCCTTCCGATCGGGCGCTGCGGAGACCGTCTTGACCAGCCGAAGGCCCCCGGCCACGCCCGCCCACGTCCACGGTGCCGATTGTGATCACGACCACGACCACGACCGCCTTCACGACCACGGCGGCGAGACCTACGTCCGTCCCGAGCCCAAGGTCCAGCGCAACGATCCGTGCCCCTGCGGTAGCGGCAAGAAATTCAAGAAATGCCACGATCCGAACGGCTGATCTGCCGAAACGGAGCGGGATCCGGAACGCGACCAGAGGCCCGAGCGATCGCGCTCGAGAGCGAGCGGGTCGCTCGGCGGCGCGCAGGCGCCAGGGGGAACGAGGAGAGATGATCGACGAGGGAAGGTCTGCTTCGAAGTGCGGCGGCTCCGGGCGAGATCGAGCGCTGGCCGGCCGCTGGCTCGGGCTCGTGGCGTTCGCGTCTCTCCTGTCCCTGCTCCTGATTCCGTCCCGCGCTCTGGCCGGCG
The DNA here is from genome assembly GCA_964519695.1 of uncultured Spirochaetaceae bacterium. Classification (GTDB taxonomy): domain Bacteria; phylum Myxococcota_A; class UBA9160; order UBA9160; family UBA4427; genus UBA4427. The sequence goes on along the minus strand of CAZFKD010000007.1, from coordinate 1,309 downwards.
ACGACGCGGTCGACCCGTTCGATCGGCCGGGCCCCTACGTGACCCTCGCGGGCAGCTATGCGTACAATTTCTTCGACCAGCAGGTCGAGGATTTCCTCGAGGACGAGCTCGACCAGCAGGGCAGCGTCGACATCGACGACTCGGGCGGCATCAACGCGCGGCTCGGCTACCGCGCGGCCTCCTGGTTCGCAGCGGAGCTCGCTTATGAATGGATCGACCGCTACGACGTCGAGATCGGCGGCGATTTCGGACCGGGCGGCAGCGCGCTTTCCGGCCGGCTCTACGACATCGAAGGCCATACCCTGACGCTCAATACGCGCTGGATCGCGCCGATCTGGCGCATCCAGCCCTATCTCCTGTTGGGCGCTGGCGTTTCGGTCTACGACGTCGATCGTGGACCCGTCGCGGCCGCTCTCGAAGCCCAGGACGACGACATCGAGATCGAGCGCGGCCGACACGCCGCCTTCGCCGGTCGCGTCGGACTCGGGATCGACCTCCACCTGACGGAGCACGTCGTGCTTCAGACCGAAGCGACCGCTCTGATCACGGCCCAGGATTTCGACACGCCGGACGAGGGCGCGATCGACGATCTCTACTATCTGGCGATCAGCGCGGGGCTGCAGTACCGGTTCTAGCCCGCCGGATCGAGACCGGGATCGCGCTCATGCGCGGGATCCCGGTATGCGGATCGAAGTCGCGCATGTTGTCGACGAGGCGGCCCGTCGAGCTCCCGAGCGCGCGGACCTGCTCGCCGTCTTCGCCGTCCTCGGCGTTGCCGCCATAGCAATGCGTCATCGAGACGATGCCGCGCCGCAGCTCCGGCGCGGACTCGACGATGCCGAGGATCGCGGCGTGGTCCGACGCGATCTCGACGAGCTCGCCGCCCGCGAGGCCGAGCATCGCGAGATCCTCGGGATGCAGGAAGGCGGGGTTCCAGGGCCGGCCCTTCTGGAGCGCATCGATGTCGCGGCCGGAGGAGTTGTAGACGTTGGGCATGCGGCGAGAGATCAGCTGGAAGGGGCGAGCGGCCACCGTGGCCGCCGCCGTCGCGCTGCGCGCGCGCCGGATCGCCGCGAGCTCTGCGAGCATATCGGCATTGCCGACGTCGAGGCGATCTTCGTTCCCCGGATCCGCCGGCGCGACGAACGCGTGCTCGGGCTTCGGGGCGAAGGCGGGCGGGCTGCGCGGCGGGTTCTGGCGTTTTGGACGATGGCAAAGGGCACAACGATCTGGCTGCGGCTGCGCTGGGGCAGTGATCGGCTGTATCCGCAGGGGATAGTGCAATGGGCGAACCCGTCCGACCTGATTA
>CAZFKD010000006.1:19835-24863 GCA_964519695.1 uncultured Spirochaetaceae bacterium | reverse complement strand
CTCTGGCGCACCGGCCCATTCGGCGGCCTCGGCTGGATGTACAGCGCGAACGCGATGATCGCGGCGCAGGTCCTGATCGCGCTGCCGCTCGTCGTCGGGATCACGCTCGCCGCCGTCGGCGCGGTCGGCGACGAATGGCATCTGCAGGTCCGCACGCTGGGCGTTCCGCGGCGCTGGCGCGTCTGGCTGCTGCTGCGCGAGATCCGCATGGGCCTGCTCGCCGCCGTGATCGCCGCGCTCGGCGGTATCCTCTCGGAGGTCGGTGCCGTCCAGATCGTCGGGGGCAACCTGGCCGGGGAGACGCGCGTCCTCTCGACCGCCATCCTGATGAGCGCGAGCATGGGCGACTTCGGTGGCGCCCTCGGTCTCGCCGCGGTCCTGATCGGAATGACGCTGGTGCTCGTCGGTCTGCTCACGGCCGTCCAGCAGGGCGGTCGCCCGTGACGACGCTGATCGGTGTCGACTCGGAAGCGGTCGAGCCGCTGCTCGAGGCGCATGCGCTGCGCTGCGTGCGCGGACGGGGGCCCGACCGCTTCGAGCTCGTCGTCGACCGCTTCGCGCTCCGCGCCGGCGAGATCACCGCCATCCTCGGTCCGAACGGCTCGGGCAAGTCGACGCTGCTGAAGGCGCTCGCGGGCGATCCGCAATGCACCGGCTCAGGCAGCATCCGGGTCGCGAGAGGTCGCGCGACGCTCGTCTCGCAGCGCCCGCTCGCCTTCGCCGGCAGCGTGGCCCACAACGCCGCAGTCGGCCTGCTCGGCGATCGCCGTGCGCGCTCGCGGCGGAGCGAGCGCGTCCGCGAGGCGCTCGCCCGCTTCGGGATCGAAGCGCTCGCGGACCATGATGCCCGCACGCTCTCCGGCGGCGAGCTGCGCCGCCTCGCGCTCGCCCGGGCGATGGTGATCGAGCCGTCCGTCCTGCTGCTCGACGAGCCCTTCGACGATCTCGACGCGGAGGGCCAGCGGCGACTCTCCTTCGATCTGCGCCGCACCGTCCACGAGACTGCGATCGCCCTCGCCGTCGTGACCCACGATCTATCGCGTGCACTGCTGATGGCAGACCGGATCGCGGTCCTGATCGGCGGGCGGATCGCGCAGATCGGATCGCGGGACGAGGTCCTCCGCAGCCCGGCCTCGCCCGAGATCGCGCGGATCGTCGGCATGACGAATCTGGCGACGGGGCGGATCGTCGAGCAGACCGGGGGTCTCGCGCGGATCGAGCTCGCTTCGGGCCGGATCATCGAGAGCGCGAGCCGGATCGATCGGGGCGAGCGCGTCTGGATCGGGATCCGCCCCGAGCATCTCAAGCTCGACGTCGGGCGGGGCGAGGGGCGCCCGATCGGATCGGCCCGCGCCACCGCGATGTTCGACGATGGTCTGTCGACCGTCGTCGAGCTCGAGCTCGATGGCGGAATCTTCACGACCCATCTGCTCTCGGGCCGCGGGCTCGCGCGCCGACTGCGCGCGGGCGATCGCGTCGATCTCGTCGTCGCGCCCGACCAGGTCCACGCGGGGCGCGTCTCGGGCTAGCAGGCCGCGGAAAAGCGAATCCGAACGCCTTGCCACGTGGTCCGGTCGATCTTTTCCCGACCCCGGTGCCTCACCTTGCGCATCAGCCCGATCCTTTCATCCAGCCGAACACTTCCTCGATCTGCTTCCGTCGCCGCTGGCAGATCGCATCGCCCTCGCGCGGCGTCGTCCGACCGTCGATCCGGCTCCGCCGCCTCGCCGTGTTCTGGGGGACGTGCGCCGTTACGCACCACGCTCGGAACCCTGCGATAGGGCCCGGGCGATCTCGCCCGCGATCCACCAGTCCCGGTTCTCGTCGAAAGTCGTCGGATCCCCGATCGGATATTCCAGGCTCAGAGGCTGTGAAGATATCGTCGACCGAGCGACGCGCAGCGCCGGTGGGTCAGATGCAAGGCGCGACGACGAGTCGTAGCGAGCTACGGCGAGGAGGAGCAACGCAGCAGATGGCCCGCCGCCGCAAGCGCCGCGACCGAGACGATATCTTCACAGCCTCTCAGACCACCAACGGACCACGAACCGACCGAGCGGATCAAGCGACCGGAAAACCCGCCTCCGCGAGCTCGCTCCGGAGAGCCGATCCCGGATCGGCGAGCAAGGCGACCAGCATCTGCACCGCAGGCCGCGCCCAGCGCGCAGCGGGAACCGCGAAGTCGAAGCGCTCGGGCTGCAGCGGCCGGAAGCGCAGGCCCGCCTCGCGCGCGATCGTCTCGGTCGTGACGCCCCAATCCGCGCGGCCCTGGGCGACGGCCGCCGCGACCGCATAATGCGATCGCGGCTCGTAGGCGTAGCCGGGCGGCGTCCGCCCTTCGAGGAGCCGGTCGATCAGGATGCGGGTCCCCGCCCCGCGATTGCGATTCACCATACGGAGCCGCGGATCGTCGAGCAGCTCGCGCGTCTCGCGTGTTTCGTCGGCGCGGGTCACGACGCCCTGCATGCGCGCATAACCCTGGACGAGCTGCATGCCCGGCGCGAGGAAGGGCTCGTTGTAGCGGCCGCTCTCGGGATCGAGAAGATGGATCGGCGCGAGGTCGCACTCGCCGCGGCGCGCGGCCTCGAGCCCGCCCTGACTGCCGACGGCGAGCAGCTTGATCGAGAGCCCGCGCCGCGAGAGGAAGCTCGCGATGCGGTCGAGCCCGGCGCAGTGGCTCCCGATCACGACCAGGTCGGCGACGGGGACGTCGCGGCCGATCAGGGTGACCTCGACCGGTGTATCCGCCTCGACGATCTCGACGTTGCGGCCGATCCGGACGAAGCCGTCGGCGCGGCTGAAGGTCGTGACCGAGCCCGAGCCCTTGCCCATCGGATAGGCCGAGAGCGCGCCGGCGGCGTCCGGGACGAGGCCGACCAGGAGATATTCGAGGCGGCCGCGATCGCTGCGCGTCTTCAGGGCGAGGCGGGCTGCGCGGGTCTCGCGGCGGGCGCCCGGCAGGCCGGCGAGATCGCGGATCAGGGGGGCGACGAACTCGTGGAACGTGAAGATCGCGGAGGTCGGGAAGCCCGGCAGGATCACGACCGGCTGCTCGCCGTTCGCGGCGAGGCAGATCGGCTTTCCGGGCTTCAGCGCGACGCCGTGGACGATGATTCCGGGCGAGAGCTCTCCGACGACGAGGGCGTTGAGGTCGCCCTCGCCCTTCGACGTCCCGCCGGAGAGGAGCACGAGGTCGGCGGATTCGAGCGCGCGCTGAAGGGCGCTGCGAAGCGCTGCGAGGTCGTCGCGAAAGCGACCGAGGAAGATCGGCTCGCCGCCGAGCTCGCGGACCGCATCGGCGAGGATCCGCCCGTTGCTGTCGAAGACGAGCCCGGGCCGCATCGGCTCGCCGGGCTGCACGATCTCGTCGCCGGTCGAGAGGATCGCGACGCGCGGGCGCCGGAAGACCAGGGCCTGCGCTCGGCCAATGGCAGCGAGCACGCCCGTCTCGCGCGAGGAGAGCCGTGTCCCGGCGAACAACACGGTCTCGCCGCGGCCCATGTCGGTGCCCGCGTAGGAGAGGGCGGCGCCGGGGACGCGCGGGGCCTGGATCTGCACGTGGCCCGGATCGTTCGGATCGAGCTGGGTTACCTCGACGGGGACGATCGCGTCCGCGCCGCGCGGGAGCATCGCGCCCGTCGCGATCGACGTCGCCGTCCCGGGCGCGACCTCGATACGGGGCACGACGCCCGTCGGCAGCGTCTCTTCGTTCAGGCGCAGGCGGACCGGCTCGAGCTCCGAGGCGCCGAAGGTGTCTTCGCTGCGCACGGCGAAGCCGTCCATGTTCGCGCGATCGAAGCCGGGGACGTCGACCTCCGATCGCACGTCCTCGGCGAGCACACGCCCGAGCGCCTCTTCGAGCGCGACGCGCTCGGCTGCGAGCGGCGCGCCGCGCACGATCGCGCGCCAGCGCCGCTCGGCCTCGTCCCGATCGAGCACTTCGAGGAACTGCGACTGCTTCAAGCACGCGCTCCGCTCATGACGTGACCCCGCACTCCGCGACCGCGCCTTCGAGCGCGCCGGCCTCCTCGTCGTAGAGGAAGATCTCGACGACCTCGCCCTCCGCATGGCCCTCGCGCTCGCGCGGAACGATCACCGCGCCCGCCGCCCGCACCGTCGACGAGAGGATCGAAGCCCCCGCCGTCGCCATCGGCACCGCGCGCCCGTCTTCGAGTGCGACGCGCACGTAGTCCGTCCGCCCGACCTCGGACGTCAGCTTGCGGGCCAGCGGCGCGCGCAGCCTCCGATGAGGCCAGGCGCGCGCGCGCCCGCCGAGAGCCCGGATCGTCGGCCCGGCGAAGAATTCGTAGGCGGCGAGACAGCTGACCGGATTGCCAGGCAGCAGGAAGACGAAGCGCTCGCCGATCCGGCCGATGCCCGTCGGGCTCGACGGACGCATCGAAATGCCGTGGTAGTCGAGCTGTCCGATCGAAGACAGCAGGCGCGGCGCGTGATCCTCCTGTCCGACGGACGTGCCGCCCGAGACGAGCAGCACGTCGGAGGCGGGATCGCGCATGACCTCGGCGATCTTCTCAGGCACGTCCTTCACGATCTCGAAGGGCAGCACCGCGCCGCCGTCCCGGGCGACGAGCCCGCGCAGCACGACCGAGTTGCTGTCGACGATCTGCGCCCCGCGCGGCGTCGAGCCCGCCGGCAGCAGCTCGTCGCCGGTCACGAGCAGCCGGACGCGTGGCCGGCGAACGCAGTCGATCTCCGCCCGACCGATCGACGAGAGAAGCCCCACGTCCTGGGGCCGCAGCCGCCGCCCCGCCGCGAGGACCCGGTCGCCGCGGCGGATGTCCTCGCCGATCGCACCGACGTTCTTGCGCGGTGCGACCGACTCGCCGACGAGCACGCATCCGTCCCGCTCCTCGCAAATCTCGGCTTTGGCGACCGCGTCCGCGCCGCTCGGGATCGGGGCGCCGGTCATGATGCGAACGGCGTGGCCCGGCGCGAGCTCGCCTTCGTGCGGGCGCCCGGGAAGCGCGGTGCCGGCGATGCGCAGACGGATCGGCTCGTAGCTCGAGGCGC
>CAZFKD010000006.1:13718-19825 GCA_964519695.1 uncultured Spirochaetaceae bacterium | reverse complement strand
CGAAGGACTCGGCGCCCCGGATCGCATAACCATCCATCGCCGAGCGCGCGAAGCCCGGCACGTCGACCGCGGACGATACGTCGCTCGCGAGGACCCGGCCGAAGGCGTCGAGGAGCGCGACGGGCTCGGCGCCGAGCCGCCGCGTCTCGCGATCGAGGAAGGCGAGCACGTCCTCGACATCCGCGCGCTCCGCGAACCCGCGCATCCGAACGTCGCGCATGTCCCGCTTCTCGAGCCGGCCGCTTGGGATCAGCCCGAGGCCTTCATCGCGAAGAGCTCGTCCCGGACCGGGAAGCGCACCTTCGACTGGTTGATGATCTCGAGCGGCACGTCGAACTTCATCGAATGGTCCGGGCCGATGCCCTCTTCGACGAGACACTGCGCGACGCCGTTGTCCTCGTCGCGCCAGCCCGCCTTCGCGTTGAAGGCCCACTCGTCCTGGAGGCATTCCCAGCCCTGGTTCGCGATCTCTTCGCGCGAGATCGTGATGCCGTAGAGCTGCCCGTAGAACTCGCGGATGTCGTCGAGCGAGGGCTGCAGGAACTGACAGAAGCCCGACGAGTCGCAGACCATGTTGACGAGCTGCGCCTCCTGCGAGGCCTGCGCGAACTGCTCCGGCGGCATGCCCGGGTTGATGATGAGACCCGCCGTATGGTCGGCGCCCATCGGACCCGCGGCATAGGTCACGCCGGTCGCCTTGAGCGGCCGCGGATCCCAGGCGGGGATCGCCTGGCCGCGGGCGTGGGGCACGCGCGCGTGCTTGCGGCGCTTGCCCGTCTCGACGACACCGTGGCCGATCATGCAGCCGGTCTCGCCGCCCTTCGTGATCTCGAGCAGCACGCGCGCCGCGGCCTCCGAGTCGCCCCACTCCATGCCGCCCGAGTCCATCAGCACGCCGAGCGCCGCGCCAGTCTCGATCGTGTCGAGGCCGAGCTCGTCGCAGAGGCGATCGAGGTTCGCGACCTCGTCGATCGTCTTGATCGCGCAGTTGGCGCCGAGCAGCGTGATCGTCTCGAATTCGAGCGCCGACGTCTTGTAGTTGCCATCCGCGTCGTGGACGATGTTCGAGCACTTCACGATGCAGCCCGTCATGCAGTTGTGCATGCCGCCGCCGCGCTTGTCGAAGTTCTCGACGATGCGGGCGCCGTCGAGGGCCTGGACGTCGGGCGACTGCCCCTCCGTCCGGTTCTTGTACACGAACGTGTTCAGCATGTTCGCGACCGGAACGACGCCCGAGGTCCCGTACTTGAAGATCTGCGGGCCCTCGAGATAGGCCTGCGTGTAGCGCTTGGTCAGGGCGTTGAAGTCCTTGCCGCCGAGGGGCTGGCGCGTCTTCGCCTTGCCGGGATCGACGAGCACCCACTTGAGACCCTTCGAGCCCATCACCGCGCCGAGACCGCCGCGCGCGGCATGGCGGGCGGGACGGCGCTCGCGATCGGAGTCGGTGCAGCCGACGGAGGCGCCCTTGAGCTTCAGCTCGCCGGCGGGCCCGATCGTGATCGCGCTCGCGCTCTTCGGCTCGCTCGCGAGCAGCTTCTCGCACGAGGCGTAGTTCATCATGCCCTTGTAGTCGTCGGCGGGCACGATCGTCGCGCCCGATCCGTCGACGCGCAGACCGAAACGGCGCCCCGCGTCGGCGGGCTGACCCTTCACGACGATCGCGCGAATGCCGAGCTTCATCAGATCCTGGCCGGGATTGCCGCCCGCGTTGGCTTCCTTGATGCCGTTCGTCAGCGGGCTCTTCGCGCCGACCGAGATGCGGCCGGAGGTCGGCGCCGTCGTCCCCGACATGACGCCGGGGGCCATGACGAGCACGTTGGCCGGGCCGAGCGGATCACAGGTCGGATCGCATTCCGCCGTCAGGATCTTCGCCGACAGCCCCCGCCCGCCGAGCAGCTTCCACTTCTCGGGGAAGGGCGCGAAGCGCGTCGTCTGGTTGGTCATGTCGACGTAGAGAAGGCGGTCGTCTTCGAATCCCGGCATTGGTCGTTCCTCGTCCCCGTTTCATGACGGGCGGCGAAGGGAGTCGACGCCCGAGAATCCCCTCGGGTCGATCCACTTCTATAAGGCTGTTGATCCGGCTGCTGGTCGAGCGCCGGACCCTCTCGACAGACAGCGATCGCCGCCTCTTCGGACGACCGAAGGTGGTGCAGAGGCCAGGGCGGCGCAAGCGCAGAACGTCAACCGCCGGCGATCGCCGAGAGAACCTCGATCTCGTCGCGCTCAGCGACGGAGCGTGCGAGATCGTCCGGCGTGCGGCCCAGCAGCTCTCCGTTCAGGAAGAGCTTCACGAAGCGATGGACGTGGCCGTTCGCGGCGTCGACGACGAGGGGGCCGAACCCGGGATGCAGCGCCTCGACCTCTGCGAGACAGGCGCCGATCGTGGCACCGCGGGTCTCGACGCGATCGAGTCCGCCGGTCGGGCCGCGGTAGGGCGCAGGAATGAGAACGATCGCCATGACTTGCTCCGAATGAGACTGTGCTCCGAACAGGGCCTGCTCCGAATGAACGCCGACCAGGCCTCGCTCGCTACGGAGCCTAGCTCGTGCCGCCACGGCCGGCGCCAAAGCGCGACGCCCGGGACCGCGACGCGAATGCGAGCACGATCCGCCGCACCCCCCGCTCGAGCCACGGCAACCGCCGCGTCTCGACCCGCACGCCATCGCGAAACACCTCGATCCGATCCCCCGCGATCCGCTGCTCGACCCCGTCTGCGAGCAGCACGCGAAACGGCCGATCGGGGTTCATCGGATCACCGGTATCGCTGACGCGGACCGGCATCGAGCCCCGATGGCGCTCCGCGATCGCCTGCAGCGCGGGCGAGGCATCGAAGGCGCCGGGCCGCGCTTCGCGGATCGCGAGGCGCAGGCCGATACCGGTCGTCTCGAGGTCGACGATGCCGCCGGTGCGATCCGGTCGCTCGTCGTCTTCGAGCCCGCCCTGGAGCCAGAGGCAGCGATAGGCGCGGCAGATCGGCGGCCGCGTCGCGTGGATCGCGCAGCCCTGCGCGCCGCGTTGGTGCAGACAGTCGCGGACGGCCGGCTTCGCGAGCTCGTCGACGCGCAGGATCGTGCAGCAGAGGGAGCAGGTTCCGCACGCGCGGGACGCCGCCCGGCGTTCGCGTTCGGGACCTCGTCCGAGCTCGGCCATCGCCGCTCCTGCAGCCCGTCTCGGGCAGCGCCCGCACGCCTTCTGCGCGAGCGCCGCGGTTCGCGCGCTCAGGCCTCGAGCGAGCTCGCGCCGCCCGTCGACCACATCGACGCGGTCACCTTCAGGCTCGGCCGATCGCGCCGCTTCTCGATCTGCTCGAAGATGCGCTGATAGCCGGTGTGCAGGATCAGCCAGCGGCCGTCGCGCCGGACGTAGCGATCCTCGTAGAACGCGGCGCCGGAGATCACGATGTCGTAGTCGGTATCGAGGACGTAGTCCTCGAGCTTCCAGCGACCCTCGGCGGTATCGGGTCCGGTCAGCGTGATCTCGGGCTGATGAACGCTATGCGTCGAGTGGAAGCCGGGCTTGTCCATGCCCTTGCGCAGCCAGGCGACGATCGCGTCGCGGCCTTCGTGGGTGTAGTGGCCGGCGCTGTAGGAGCAGGTCGCCTCGGGGACGAAGAGCGTCTTCATCTCGTCCCAACCCTTCGTGTCGACGCAGCGCATGTAGGCGTATTTGAGGCGCTTGATCGCCTCGAGGTCGAGCAATTGCTGGAGGGTCGTCGGCGGCGCGGCTTCTTCCTGGGCGGTCATGAACGCTCCTGTGCTGGCTCGGCGACGTCCGCGGCGACGCGCGGACGGGCGGGCCGCCGGGGCAACCGGCCTAGATGTCGGCGCCCGACGGGCCGCCGGAGCCGAAGAAGACGAGCAGAGAGAGGTCTTCCTCGATGTCGACGAACTCGTGGTCGGTATCCGCGGGGACGAAGAGGATCGAGCCGGGGCGGATCGCGGTCGACTGGCCGGCGATGATCATGCGTGCACGGCCCTTGATCACGAAATAGACCTCGTCCTCGTCGTGGGCGCTCTGGGTATCCCGCGCCTGCGTTCCGAGGCGGTAGACGCCGCAGGAGAGCTGGGGGACGCGCAGGAACTCGAGGTAGGGCTTGCCGCGCTGCTCGCTCTTCGCGATCAGCTCGGCGAGGTCGTAGTTCTTCCAGCTCGCATCGGCCATAGCGCGCCTCCGATGCGCGCACGCTAGCACGGCCGATCGGCGCGGGACGGCGGGCGGCCCGCTTCCCGGTCGGACCCGGATCGCTGCGCTCCGCCCCTGTCGGCGGAGGTCCCGGAGCGGCATGCTTCCCGTCGTGTCCACCGAACGCCCCATCGTCCCGCCGCCGAACAAGGTGCTGAACGCGATGCTCGCTCTCGCGTCGGTGGTCGTCATCGTCGCCGGCCTGAAGGCGGCGAGCCCGATCCTCGTTCCCTTCCTGCTCGCGAGCTTCATCGCCCTGCTCTCGTCGCCGGCGCTCTTCTGGATGCGCGCGCGGGGGCTGCCGAACTCGCTGGCGCTGTTCGTCGTCCTGTCGGGCCTGCTCGGGATCGGCGCGTTCTTCGGCGGGCTGCTCTCGAGCTCGATCAACGAGTTCACGCAGATGCTGCCGTCGTACCAGGCGCGCTTCGGCCGCGCCCTCGTCGACCTGATCGCACAGCTCGCTGCCTACGGGATCGACTTCGGCGCCTCACCCGAGGAGGCGAACCCATTCGACCCGGAGACGACGCTCGGCATCGCGGGCAATCTCGCCGGCAGCCTCGGCACGCTCGTCAACAACGCCTTTCTCATCTTTCTCACGGTCTTCTTCATCCTGCTCGAAGCCGCGAGCATCCCGCGCAAGATCCAGGAGGCGTTCGGGATGTCCCCCACCCTCGACGGTCAGGTCGCCGAGGTCGCGACCGCCGTGCGCCGCTACCTCGTCATCAAGTCGATCGCGAGCTCCGTGACGGGCCTGATCGTGTATGGCGGGCTGGTCGCGCTGGGCGTCAAGTTCGCGCCGCTCTGGGGTCTCGTCGCGTTCCTCTTGAACTTCGTGCCCGCCGTCGGCTCGATCATCGCCGCGCTGCCGACGGTCGCCCTCGCCTTCGTCGACGGCGGTCCGGAGCTCGCCATCGCGGTCGCCGTCCTCTATCTCACGGTCAATGTGACGATCGGCAACTTCATCGAGCCGCAGGTGCTCGGGCAGGGCGTCGGCCTCTCGCCGCTGGTCGTGGTGACGTCGCTCGTCTTCTGGGGCTTCGTGCTCGGGCCGGTCGGGATGGTGCTCGCGGTGCCGCTGACGGTCATCCTGCGGATCGCCCTCGACAATCAGCCGCAGACACAATGGCTCGCGGTCCTGCTCGGGCCGGCAGTGCCGAAGGCGAGGCGCGGCGCGGCGGTCGACGAGCTGGCGACGGGTGAGCCCGCCTGACAGGATCCTGACGGATCGAGGGACCGAGCTCTCCGGGCGCGTGGACGCGCATCCCTACCCGATCGATCATCTGCCTCTTTTTGCGTGACCGAGCCCTCACGATTCGTCCATTGCGTTGCATTTCGACGTATTGAGAGGCGTTCGCGTCGACACCCTGTCGAGTCTCGGCGGAAGCCTCGCCGTCGCCCAGTACGCCCGCCACGAGCCCGAAAAGACGCTCCTCCAGGACGTCATCCGCGCGGAGTTCGTCCCCTCCCTCGCCCGGGCGAGATCGCAGGGCGCGCCCGTCGCCCGATTCGTGGAGCGCGAGATCCGGGCGTATCTCGAGTGCGGCGGACGACGCATGGCCGACACGGCCGCTCATCTCGTCGATCGCGTGCTGCCCGATGTCCCGATCCGACAGTGGGTCCTGACGCTGCCCTATCCCCTTCGCTACGGCTGCGCCCTGAACCTGACGCCGCACTTCCATTCGCTCGTGCTCGATGGAGTCTACGCCGGGCCGTCGCATGATCCGGGCGACTTCGAAGCCCTTCCGCCGCCCGAGACCGACGATGTGGCGAGGGTCCTGGCGGGAGCGGCGCGGCGCATCCTGCGCCTGCTCGAGCGACGCGGGACTCATGGCGAGGACGACCCGCTCGCTGGCGATGACCCGCTGATGGCGCAGCTCGGGGCGGCCTCGATCCGCTCGCGGATTGCGACGAGTCCTGAGGCGGGC
>CAZFKD010000006.1:10925-13708 GCA_964519695.1 uncultured Spirochaetaceae bacterium | reverse complement strand
GGGTCGAGCCGGCCCTCGAGGACGAGGCGGGAGTCGAGGGGAGGGCTGTCATCCCGCCCCGTTGCGTCCGCCAGGGCGGGATGAGTCTCCACGCCGACGTCGCAGTTCCCGCAAGAGATCGACGGCGGCTCGAAAGGTCATGCCGCTATGTCGCTCGTCCCCCGCTTTCGTCGGCGTCGGAGTCGTATATCGGGTTGACACGGATCGCCGACGGAAGAGACGAAGGAGAGGCAGTCGCCGCGGGTGCCTCGCCCGACATCGGAGCCAAAGGGAGCGCATCGCTCGCGCGACAAATCGCGTGGGCGGACCTGTTGAAGCGCGTCTTCGAAGTGGACGCGCTTCGCTGTCCGGGCTGTGGCGCAACGATGCGTTTGATCGCGGCCCTCACGGATCCGAGCGTCGCGCGCCGGATCCTCGAGTGTCTGTCGCTCCCGCCACGAGCTCCGCCGCTCGGGCCTGAGCGAGAACGACCCCGAGTCCGGGATCGACCGCGACGTTTACGCTCCGGCGTCGGCGGGAGCGAACGGGGAGCCGGGATTCGATTTCGACCAGTCCGCGCACAATGACTGGATTCTGGGCCCCGAATCCTGAAGGCCGAGCTCGGGGCGACGGGAAACACTTGCCCGTGGAACGGCTTTCCCGAGGGCGTCAAGGTAAGGCTGGATGCGGAAACACGGGAAAGCTTGAAATCGCCCCGCCGACGGCCAAGTTGACCTAAATGGCGTTAACGGCGGTGAAGAAAAGGCCTCTTGAACGTCCTGTCCCCAGCAGATCGACGCGGGGGATCTGCTGTTCGCGATCTTGGCGGTGTGAGGCGGAAAGTTCGTTCCACGATTCGGAACGGATTTACCCCCGAACCGCCGATCGCCGACCGCGGCGAGCTGCCAACTCCTTGAATTCGCTGCATTGAGGGACTTGCGCCTGGTTGGCATACGAATTGCTGACTAACACGCATTGGGAAGGGGATCGACCCGCGCGCCGGGCCGGACTCCGGGTATGTGGTACGTCCGCGGCCCTGTTCCCCATCGAAGAAAGGGGAACGCGTGCGCTCGACCTTCCGCCCGGGGCTCGTCTCTTTCCTGACGGTCGTTCTCTCATCCTCGGTTTTCTCGGTACCGGAGGCACGGGCCGCAACGATCGACGTGTCGGGGACCATCACCGCCTCCGGTCTGAGCTTCGGGACCGTGATGGCCTACAACCCGTTCCCCGTCTATCCGTTCAGCAACCTCGACGGCGGCGCTGGCACTGCGACGGATATCGACGGCTTCTCGACGTTGTTCGGTGTATCTCCGTCGGACCTGACGATCACCTTCGGAGATCTCGAGCGCGTGGGCACGAGCTTCCCGGGGGGTTGCGTCCCCACCGGAGCGGCGAATTGCCCGTCGGCCACGAACAACTGGGGCAACACCGATGCCACGGCCCCCTATTTCACGATCGGACTAACGGGTTCCGGCACGATCCTCTCCGGCACGCTGCTCACCTGGGCAACCACGACCAATACCGCCTGGGGACCGAATCCGGAGTTCGGACAGGGGTCGGGGAGCGGCCTGATCCTCTTCGAAACTGGCGTATCGCCCTACCTCGAAGAGGTGTTCGCGCTCACAGGCGGAACCGGCCTCGTCGAGGTGAGCAGCGACCGATTCACGGCGATCTGCTCCGTCGGATCCGACCCCTGCGTCTTCAGCCTCGACGCGACCCTGACCTTCGTACCAGAACCGACGACCGCGTTCATGCTCGGCCTTGGCCTGGCAATTCTAGGTCGCAGGGGCGGAAGAACCGAAAAGTCCGCCTGACGAGGCCGAAGTGGACCGGTCGTTGATCATCAGGCGTCGCTCATCGCGAACGCCGCACGCTCCTGCGCCGTCGTCGGGACCCGGGGCAGCGCGCGCACCCGCGCGATCGCCGGCCTCAGCCCCTTCCGATTCGCCTTCTGGATGGCGAGCCCCGGCCGCGCATTGAGCTCGAGCACGAGCGGCGCGAAATCCCGATCGAGCACGATGTCGACGCCGAGATAGCCGAGCGGCACGGCGTCGTAGCAGTGCGCCGCGAGCACGAGCAGATCCTTCCATCCCGGGATCTGGATGCCCGCGATCAACGCCCCCGTATCCGGGTGATGGGTCACCGGCTTGCCCGCGCGGATCGCGTGCGTCGTCTTGCCGGTCTTCAGGTTGACGCCGGCGCCGACCGCCCCCTGGTGCAGGTTCGCCTAACGCCCGGCCTCTGCCGCAGCAATCGTCTCGAACGCCTTGCGAACCTCCGTCGGCGCCTGCACGAGCTCGACGAGCACGCCCTCCGAGCCGATCGGGAAATCCGCGTTGCCCTTCGGATGGATGAAGCAGACGTCGTGGCCCGCGGCGCCCTTGCGGATGCCGCCGGGCGTGAAGCGGACGCCCTTCGCCTCGAGCCAGGCGACGGCCGCGACGAGATCGTCGATCCAGAGGCCGCGGGCTTCTTCGCCGGATCGAGGGGCTGCATGAGATCGACCTCGACGGTGAACGCGCCGGCGCCGGTCTCGCAGATGTCCTCGTCGACGTTCTCTTTCTCGCTCTTGTAGCTATGGCCGTAGCGGAGGCCGAGCAGATCGACCCAGAAGGCGCGCAGCCTCTGTTTGTCGAGACCGCCGATGGCGATCTGCTGCAGGCCGAGGACTTTGAACGGGCGGGAGGCGGAGACGCTGGCCATGGTCGGTTCCTGTCGGGTGACGGCGGCGGTGGCGGTCGTGTTGGCGTTGGCGAACGAAGGACGAGCCCAAAGGCGATCGGCCTTCGTGCGACGGGGCGCGG
>CAZFKD010000006.1:0-10915 GCA_964519695.1 uncultured Spirochaetaceae bacterium | reverse complement strand
GGGACCGCATCGCATCGGGCGCCGACCCGAGCAGGCGGTGGCGTTGCCGGACGAAGGGCGAGCCCACGGGCGTTCGGTCTTCATGCGACGGGGCGCGGGGCGAGCCGAACGGAATCGGCGCCGCGCGCGATGCGAGTCTAACGGATCAGCTTTCGCCGCCGCGATAGCCCCGGGCGACGAGATAGCGCTCAGTCGAGCCCTTGCGGGTCGCGTCGAGCTTCACGGTCTTCGCCTGCTCGAACGATGCGCGGATCCTTTTGTCGACGATCTGCGCCTCCGGTCCCTCGAGGATCTTCACGACGAAGGCCCCGCCCTGCGCCAGCAGCTGCGGCAGCAGCGCCTCGATCGCCTCGAGCAGCCGCTCCTCGTTCGCGCGATCGCGCTCGCGCACGCCCGTCAGCTTGGGCGCCGCATCCGAGAGCACGACGTCCGCGCGCTCGGCACCGAGCGCTTCGCGGAGCCGCGCCGCGATCTCCGGGTCTTCCAGATCCCCGACGAGCGAGACGACCTGGGCCGCCGGGATCGGCGGTGCGACCTCCGCGAGATCGACTCCGACGACGCGTCCGGAAGGACCGACCAGCCGCGCCGCCACCTCGAGCCAGCCGCCCGGCCAGCAGCCGAGATCGAAGACCCGCATTCCGGACCGCAGCAGCTTCCACGCCTTCTGCAGCTCCTCGAGCTTGTAGGCCGCGCGCGAGCGGAGGCCCTCGTCCTTCGCCCGCTGATGGAGCCGGTCCTTGCGCTCGTAGCGCGCCATCGTCGCCTCGCTCAGCGCTTCGGCGGGCCGAAGCGCTCGCGGAAATCGACGAGCGGGATCGTGAACTCCTCGGCGGCGAGGAACTCTTCGTCGTTCATGTTCGGCTGCTCGTGGGGGCGGTACCAGTCGGCGTACTTCTCGAGCTCGCCCGACAGCGCGCGGTAATGCGTCGAGTAGGTCCGAACGTCGATGCGCGGCGCGAGGCCGCCCGTATGGAAGCGCAGCAGGCGGAGCCAGCCGTCGCCGATCCCCGTCGGACCGCGCAGGAAGGGATCGAGGGGCTGGCCCGAATCGAGGCCGGCCTGCCCGCGATCTTGATAGTCGGCGAGCATCTGATAGACCTCGTGGCCCTGCTCGTTCTCGTCGACGCGGAAGCTCTGGCCGTGATGGTGGCCGCAGAGCACGAGGAAGATCTGGTCGTTCTTCGCGATCAGCTCCCGGAAGAGGTCCTCGGCGCTGTTGTGCTCTTCGGGATCGACGCGCGAGAGATCGATGATCGGGTTCGGGCGGCGCTCGCCGCGGGGGTCGAGATAGTCGTGGGTCGAGAGGATCGTCGGTCGGCCCGGATACTCGGCGAGCACCAATTCGACCCAGGCGATCACGTCGTCGCCCGCCTGCATCTCGAGTGCGAAATGCAGGAACTCGTACCCCCCGGCCTCGAAGAGCTGGGCGCTGTTGGCCCCGCCCCGGTAGCTCGCGACGTACCACGGCTTGTCCTTGAAGAACGGCTTGTCGTCCCCGAACGCCGAGCGGAAATTGTCGAGGCCGCCGACGTGGAGCATCCCGATGTCCTCGACCGTCCAGGTCAGCTCGTTTCTCGCCTTGCTCGTATTCGGCGGGAACTGATCCGAGTTCCACATCGCGTCGTAGTCGTGGTTGCCGGGCGCGACGCCGAAGGGCAGCTCCGCGTCGGCCAGGATCTGATAGGCCTCGATCGCCTTCGGGAT
This sequence comes from uncultured Spirochaetaceae bacterium, assembly GCA_964519695.1. Taxonomy (GTDB): domain Bacteria; phylum Myxococcota_A; class UBA9160; order UBA9160; family UBA4427; genus UBA4427. The sequence continues at coordinate 9,211 of CAZFKD010000006.1, read as the reverse complement.
CTCGACCGCCTGCGTCTTCGGCGTCGGATCGAAATGGCCGGCAAAGAGCGGATTCGCGACGCGGCCCAGGCCGCGATCGGCATGCGCTTTGTCGATCGGGAGCGACTGGTGCTGCCAGACGTCGCCGACCGCGGCGACGAAGGCGACCTTGCCGCCGTTCGCGACGCTGCGGGACGCAATCCAGCGCATCTGCTCCATCAGGAGAAAACTCGCATCGAAGACGAAGCCCTCGGCGCGCTGATGGGTGTAGTCGAGGTAGTTCTGGGTGTCGGGGATCATCGCGATCTCGAAGACCCGCTCCGCCTTCGAGAGCCCGCGCTCGTCCGCGCCGCCGAGATGACCGCAGGCGAGCAGGAACGCGGGCAGGAGCGAGAGCCCGAGCACGCTCGCAGCAAAAGAGGCCTTCCGGTTCGACGGGAAGGACCGTCCCGGCGGCGGAGCGGAAACGGCGAACGGATCGGGCGCGACGGACATGCGGAAGACCTCCGGCGCGCAGCATGCCAGATGGGCGCCGCAGCGGGTAGCGCTGCGCGAGGGAACCGGCCTGCGAGGGCGGGTGTCGTCGAACTGTCCCGCGCTGGAATTCACGAGGAGCACGCCCCGATGAGCTTCGAAGAAGCGACGCTTCCGATCCCGGACCCGAAAGCGGAGGTCGAATCCCGCACGCGCGGCGGCCAGCTGCTCGCGCTGCTCGTGGCCGTCGACCTCGGGCTCGCGGTGGCCCTCTCGCTCGCGCCGCTCGTGCTCGGGGCATGCGGCACTGCGCGGGCTGCGGAACCGACGGCCGGGCTCGCGATCGGCGCCGACGACGCGCTGAACCGGATCGCCCCCGCCCTGCCCCAGATCATCAACCTCGCGCTGCTCGATCCGCAGCTCGCCTCGACGATGGTTCCCGACGAATGGATCGACGGCGGGATCGAGAGCGCCCGCATCGTCGCCCACGAAGAGCCCCGCGCCCGCCTCGGCGCGGCGCCGCCCCAGACCTGGCCGGTCGGTCCCTTCTCGACGGCCCGCGAGCTCGAGCAGAGCATCCGGACCCTCGATCCCGCGGCCGCCGCCGCGCTCTACGGTGCCCTCGGACCGCGCATCGCGACGCGCTGCCGCGCGATGGGCGCGAGCTTCGCGCGCTGCGAGCAGGAGATCCGGATGAGCCTCGAGCGGCTCGCCGCGCCGGTCGTCGCCGCGCGCGTCGCCGGGCGCGACGACGCGCCGATCACGGACACCCAGCTCGAGTTCACGCGCCTCGGCGCCGCGGTCGTGGCGGCCGGGACGGCGAAGATCGAAGCCGTTCGCCGGGCGGTCTGGCCCGCCGATCGTTAGGCAGGGCGGCCGTAGCCCGCTCCCGGGCGATCCAGCGTCCGAAGCGGAGACGGGACTAACATCGGAGGCTCGCCCATCCGGTGTCGCCCGATTGCGTGGATCCCGGGCGCCGACTACGGTCGCGGTCATGGCACGAAGTCGACGTCTCCCGGCCTTCTCCCGCCCCCGCGTCGCAGCGAGCCTCGCGTCGGCACTGTTCGTGCTCGCGATCACGCTCGTTCCCGCCGCGGCGGCGGGCGCCCCGGCGACGACGGCTCCGAACGAGGGCCGACCAGCCGACCTCCAGACCGAGATCGAATCGCTCCGGCGCGCTCTGGAGTCCGGCGGGATCGAAGGGGCGCTCCGGGAGGGCGCGCTCGCCCAGCTCGACGCCGCCGCCGAAGACGCGCGCGCCGCGGAGGCGGCGCACGGCGCGGTCGCAGCGCTGAAGGCGCAAGCCGCGCAGTCCGGCGCGCCGGCAGCGAAGCCCGGAGGCGGCCCGGTCGACGACGCATCGACTCTCGAGGCATGGGCCGCGCGGATCGCGCCCGATGCCGACACCGAGACGCTCGAGGACCTGCTCGAACATCAACGCAGCCTGCTGGCCGAGCGGACGGACGAGATCGAACGGGTCCGCTCCGAGCTCGCGCAGATCCTGTCGCGCCCCGCGGAGAATACTCGCGCGATCGCGGCCTTGCGGCGACAGATCGACGCCCTCTCGACTCCGGTCGATGCGGCCGACGGTGAGCCGACGCTCGCCGTGAAAGCGCGCAGACTGCGCCGCCTGGCCGAGCGACAGCGCGCCGAGACCGAGCTCGTCCTGCAGGAGACCGAGCGCGAGACGAGCCTCGACCGCCAGCGCAAGCACGAGCTCGCGCTGCGCGAGATGGACCTCGAGCACCGCATCCAGCTGCGGCGGATCGAATGGCTCCAGGCCCGGGTCGCCGAGCGCGCGCGCCGGGAGCTCGAGCTGCGCATCGCCCGACTTGCGCCCGCGGAAGCTCCGGCGAACGGACGACCGAGCGTCGCCACGATCGTGGTGCGGGAGAACCAGCAGATCGGGGAAGAGCTGCTCCGCCAGACCGATGCGCTCGCCGCTGATCGCGAGCAGCTCTCGGCGCTCGAGCCCGAACGCGACCGCGTCGTCGCCGCGCTGAACGATAGTCGCACGCGACTCGAGCTCGGCGGCACGAACGAGGCCGTCGGGCGCTGGCTCTGGAGCGAGCGGCGAAGCCTCGAAGCGAGCGCGCGCCTGGTCCGGCGACTCGAGGATCAGCGCCGCGAGCTCGCGGACCTGCGCCTGCGCCGGGTGACGCTGAGCGATTCGAAGCGGACGCTCGCGGACATTCCGTCGGCCGCCCGATCCATGCTCGTGTCGAGCCAGGCCCAGGCCGACGACGACGGGACGACCGCGCGCGCCGGCACGGCCCTCGAGTCGCTGCTGGCGGAGCGCGCCGAGCTGCTCGATCTGCTCGAGCCCGTTCTGCAGCGCCGGGTGCAGAGCCTCGAGCGGAGCGAGTCGACGCTCCAGCAGCAGATCGAGGCGACCCAGACCCTGCGCCAGCTCCTCGATCGCTATCTGCTCTGGACGCCGAGTCACGCGCCGATCGACTCGAGCTGGTTCGAGCGCGTGCCCGAAGGTCTCTCCGATCTGGTGAAGCCGTCGCGCTGGGCGACCACCCTCGAGCTCGCCCGGGACGAGATCCGCGCGAGGCCGCTTCGCTGGGCGGGTGCCGTGCTGTTGCTGATCGGCTTGATGGAGCTCCGCCGACGCGCGCCCGCGCAGATCCGCGAGCACGAGGCGCTGACGCGCCAGATCGGCGCAGACCATATCGGCGTCACCCTCGACGCCCTGCTCTGGACGGTCGTCGCGGCGCTGCCCGGGCCGGCGCTGCTCGCGCTGCTCGGCAGCCTGCTCCAGAACGCCGGAACGCCCGGGCGCTACAGCGATTCGGTGGGCCGGGCCTGCCTCGCGCTCGTCCTGCCGCTCCTCGCGATCCGGACGCTGCGCTGGAGCGCGATCGAGCAGGGCCTCGGCCATGCCCACCTGCGCTGGATGCGCGCGCGCCGGACCGCGCTGCGCCGAGGCCTGCCGCGCGCGACCGCGGTCGTCCTCCCGATGTATTTCGTGAGCGCCCTCGCCTTCATCCGCAACCTCGATCTCCCGAACGACGTGCAGGCGCGAACCGCCATCGTCGTCGCGTGCGGCGCGCTCGCGTGGACGTTCTGGCGCCTGCTCGACGTCGGCCAGGTCTGGGTCGTGCGCGGGGTCGAGACCGAGCCTTCGACGCTGCGGAAGCTGCTGCGCGGCGTACTCCCGCTGAATTTCCTCTTCGTGGCCGGGCTCGCCCTCGCGGGCTACGTCTACTCCGCAGGCCTGGTCTTGCAGGCCTCGATCGCGAGCATCAGCGTGATCATCGCGGTGGGTCTCGGCGTCGGCCTGCTCGGGCGCTGGTTCCTGGTCGGCGAGCGACGGCTCGCGCTGCGCCGCCTCGAAGAGCAGCAGTCGAGCGCGAGCGGGACGAGCGACGAGGGCAGCCTCGAGCCCGGCAAGAGCGACATCACCCTCGAGCAGGTCAACGCCCAGACCCAGAGCGTCCTGCGGATGCTCCGGATCGGGCTGCTCGGCATCGGCCTCGTCTGGGTCTGGTCCGGCGTGCTGCCCGCCATCACCCGCCTCGACGAGATCGTGCTCTGGACCTTCAGCGACATCGGCGCGGACGGCCTGCCGACGGCGCAGCCCGTCAGCCTGATGGGGGCGCTCTTCGGCTTCCTCGCCCTCGCGCTCACGGTCGTCGCGTCCCGGAACCTGCCCGGGCTGGTCGAGCTCGGCCTGCTCTCGCAGACGAACATCGATGCCGCGACCCGTTATGCGATCACGAGCATCCTGCGATACGTGCTCGTCATCGCCGGCACGCTCGTCGGCCTCGAGCTGCTCGGCCTGCGCTGGTCGCAGCTGCAGTGGATGGCGGCGGCGCTGACGGTCGGCCTGGGCTTCGGCCTGCAGGAGATCTTCGCGAACTTCGTCTCCGGCCTGATCCTGCTCTTCGAGCGGCCCTTCCGGGTCGGCGACGTGATCTCGGTCGGCGATCTCACCGGCCGGGTCACCCGCATCCGGACCCGCGCGACGACGATCCTCGACTTCGACAACCGCGAGATCGTCGTGCCCAACAAGAGCTTCATCACCGGCCAGCTGCTCAACTGGACCCTGTCCGACACGACCACCCGCATCACGATCAAGGTCGGCGTCGCCTACGGCACCGCCCCCGAGCTCGTGCACCGCCTGCTGCTCGAGGTCGCGACCGCCCATCCGCTGGTGCTGCGCGATCCCGAGCCGCGGAGCTGGTTCCTCGCGTTCGGCGCGAGCTCGCTCGATTTCGATCTGCGGGTATTCGTCGGATCCCTGACCGACCGGCTCCAGGTCCAGAGCGAGCTCCACGCCGCCATCGCCCGGCGATTCGCCGAGAACGGCGTCGAGATCGCCTTCCCGCAAATGGACCTGCACGTCCGCGATTGGCCTCTCTCTCCGACCCCGTCACCGATGTCGCCCGAGCGGGAGCGATGACCCGGATCCAGCTGCTGTTCGCGATCCTGTCCGCGATCGTGCTCTTCTCGTATGCCCTTCGCAACTTCAGTCGCGAGCTCCAGGAATCGGGCGGTCCGGCGCTCCGCGACTGGATCTCCCGCGCGACTTCGAGCCGCTGGAGAGGATTCGCGTTGGGGGCCGCCGCGACGGCCGTCATCCAATCGAGCAGTGCGGTGACAGCCCTGGCGGTCGCACTCGTCGACGGAGCCGTGTTGAGCTTTCGAGCGAGTCTCGGAGTCCTGCTCGGGGCGAACGTGGGAACGACGGCGACAGCGTGGCTCGTCTCGTTCGAGCTGACCGGGATCGGTCCGTTCTTCATCGTGTTCGGAGCGCTGGCGCCTTCCTTCCTCGGTCGCCATCGGATCGTCGGGCAGCCCATCTTCTACTTCGGCTTGATCTTCTTCGCACTCGACGTTCTGTCGACTTCGCTCGCGCCGCTGCGCGATCAGCCGCTCTTCATGCTCGGACTCGCCTACGCGGAGCATCCACTGGCGGGTGTCGCGCTCGGAATCGTCGTCACGGCGATCCTCCAATCGAGCAGCGTAACGACCGGTCTCGCGATCTTGTTCGTGCAGCAGGGAATGCTCCCGCCGGAGGCGGCGATCCCCATCGTCGTCGGCGCGAACGTCGGAACGACTTCGACGGCGCTGATCGCGAGCCTGCAGATGAGTCCCGTTGCGCGCGCAGCTGCCCGGGTGAATTTCGTCTTCAACGCGGCGGGGGTCGTCCTTTTCCTGCCCTTCCTGCCGCGCTTCTCGGCGACCATGGTGGATGCGACTCGCGATCCGAGTGCAGCCGTCGCCTGGGCGCACCTGATATTCAACGTCATCGTTGCCGGCGGATTCCTGGTCGTGCTGCCGCAGATCGAACCACTCCTCGCGCGCTGGCTGGGCGCGTCGCGATCGCCTGGATCGGGGGGCGCCGCCGTGCGATGAGGCTCTCGGAATGGGCGCACGCGGGTCCGCCTGGCGGGGACGGATATCCCGCCCGAGCGATCCGCCAGCCGAACTTCGAGGAGTGCGTTTCGGTACGAAGCACCGCGAGGGACCCTGCGGTCGCCTCGCGGCGTCGGGCTAGCTCTTGACCGACTTGCGGATCTTGACGAGCCCGTTCGGATGGCCGGGAACCGCGCCCTTGATGAAGAGCAGGTTGCGCTCGGCGTCGACCTTCACGATCTCGAGGTTGAGCGTCGTGACGCGGGCGTTGCCGTGCTGGCCCGCCATGCGCAGGCCGGGAATGACGCGGCCCGGGTTCGAGCCGGCGCCGATCGAGCCGCCGTGGCGGAAGAACTCGTGGGTGCCGTGGGTGCGCTTCTTGATCGAGAAGCCGTGGCGCTTGACGACGCCGGTGAAGCCGCGGCCCTTGCTCTTGCCGATCGCGTCGACCTTCTGGCCGGCCTCGAAGATGTCAACCTTGATCTCGTTGCCCGGCTCGAGGCCCGCGGCCTCCTCGGCGGTCAGGCGGCTCTCCGAGAGGTAGCGGCGCGGGGCGCCGGCGCCGTGCTTCGCATAATGCGCCTTCGCCGCCTTCGAGAAGAGGGCCTCGCGGCGCTCGCCGAAGGCGAGCTGGACGGCGAAGTAGCCGTCGTTCTCGTCGGTCTTCTTCTGGACGACGACGTTCGGGCCCGCCTCGAGGACGGTCACCGGGATGGCGGACCCATCCTCGGCGAAGATCTGGGTCATTCCGAGCTTCTTGCAGAGCAGTTCGATGGACACGGGGATCTCCTCGTCCGGATTGGAACGGGAAGCGTCCATCGCTTCCGGTTCGTCGCGGTCGATGCAACCCACCGCCGACTCGTCGCCCTGCGGCCCGGGGCAGGGCAGAGGGCGACCCCCGAAGCGCCGGATCGGGGGATCCGGCCAGCGAGGAACGGCGCATGAGGGGCGATCTGTTTTTTGCACCACCCCGAGTCGGACCCGACGGGCCCGGGTCTCGGGAGCGCGGCAGGCTAGCACGGCCCGGAAGGGGCGCACGGGCGGCGACCCGGGGCCGCCCGGCGGGCACCGGTCGGACCCCCGACGCGCTCCCTCAGCCGTTGCAGACCACGAGCCCGATCTGGACCGCGGCCGAGGCCGCCGTCGCGAGGATCAGTCCGGCGAAGACCTTCGCGCTGCGCTCGGTCCGGAAATTGACGGTGTAGCCGAACCCGGAGGTCTTCGGGACCCAGCCGCGCGGGTCATCGGGGTTCACATAGAAGAGCCCCCAGAGCAGATGGGCCTTCATCTCCGCGGTCGCCGGAACCGGCCTGTCCGGCACCGCGGGCGTCGTCGTCGCCCCGAATTTCAGCATCCAGCCGACGAGGACGGCGACGAGGATCAGGGTCACGGCGCTGGAGACGACGACGGCCATCCCTGCAGCCATCGACCGGCAGCCGCGGCGCCTTGACCCGAGCGCGCGCGACCGCGCACGGCGGCCAACCCGATCCCGGCGTCGGCCGCTCCATTTTCCCGACGTCCCGGCCGAAACCGAGGCTCGCCAGCGGCTGTCCGGACCTCCGGCGGCGCTGTGCAGCCCACCGCCCGGATTGGGCCCGGCCGGCAGTCGGGCCTAGATTCGGGTCCGAACGTTCGCGACCGACGAGGAGACCCTGCCATGCAGTACCGAGCCACCCTGATCCCCGGCGACGGAATCGGCCCCGAGGTCGTCGAGGCCGCCGTCCGCGTCGTCGACGCCGCGGGCGTCCGGATCGAATGGGAGCGGGTCGAAGCCGGCGCCGACGTCTTCCTGAAGCACGGGACCCCCCTCCCCGACGAGGCCCTCAACTCGATCCGCAAGACCCGCACGGCGCTGAAGGGGCCCATCGGGACGCCGATCGGCGGCGGCTTCAAGAGCGCGAACGTGCTGATGCGCCAGGCGCTCGACCTCTACGCCTGCGTGCGCCCGATCAAGACGCTGGCCGGGCTCCCGACCCGCTACCAGAACGTCGACTTCATCATCGTCCGCGAGAACACCGAGGGCCTCTACTCGGGCCTCGAGCATCGCGTCGCCCCCGGCGTCGTCGAGAGCCTGAAGGTCGTGACCGAGCACGCGAGCCTGCGCATCGCGCGTTATGCCTTCGAGCTCGCGCGAAACCTCGGACGCAACAACGTCACGGCGATCCACAAGGCGAACATCATGAAGCTCTCGGACGGGCTCTTCCTCGAGTGCGTCCGGCGCGTCGCGCGCGACTATCCCGAGATCGCCATGAAGGAGATGATCATCGACAACTGCGCGATGCAGCTCGTGACGAAGCCCGAGCAGTTCGACGTGCTCGTCATGGACAACCTCTACGGCGACATCCTCTCGGATCTCGGCGCGGGGCTGGTCGGCGGGCTCGGCATCGTGCCCGGCAGCAACATCGGGCTCGAATGCGCGGTGTTCGAAGCCGTCCACGGCAGCGCGCCGGATCTCGCGGGCAAGGGCAAGGCGAATCCCACGGCCGTCATCCGATCGGCGGGGCTGCTCGTCGGGCATCTCGGCGAGCGCGCGGCGGCGGCGCGCATCGAGGACGCCGTCGCGGCGGCGCTCACCGATCCCCGCAACCACACGGGCGACCTCGGCGGCAAGGCGACGACGAAGGACTTCACCGACGCCGTCGTGCGGCATCTCGCGGACTAGCAGCGCGAGAAGGTGGCGCCCGCACTCCGTCCGGTGCTCGTGCTCGCCCTCGACGGGGCGACGTTCGAGGTGATCGGGCCGCTGGCGGAGGCCGGACGGCTGCCGCATCTCGCCGCCTGGATGAAGGCGGGCCGCGCGGCGCCGCTGCCGAGCACGGCCCCGCCCGTGACCTTCCCCGCCTGGTCGTCGTTCATGACGGGCCTCCCGCCCGGCGAGCACGGCATCTTCGACTTCACGCAGAAGCTCCCGGGCGAATACCGGCTGCGCTTCGTCAACGCGACGGACCGCCCGGCGCCGACGATCTTCCGGCGCGTCTGCGACGCCGGCGGGCGCGTGCTCGTGCTGGGCCTGCCGGCGACGCATCCGCCCGAGCCCGTCGACGGCCTGCTCGTCTGCGGCTTCGAGGCGCCGGTCGCGAACGGCACCGACGCGAAGAGCGCCTCCGATCCGGCCTGTTATGCGCGGATCGCAGCGAAGGCGGGCCCCTGGATGCGCCCCGAGCTCGACGAGTCGGCCCGCGCCGACGATTTCCACGAGCGCGCCGTCTCGACCCTGCTCGCCCGCATCGATCGCAAGCGCGACTTCGCCCTCGCGGCCCTCGCGACGCTGCGCGCCGAGGCCGGCGGCGCGCTGCCCGAGCTGATCGTCGTCGTCTTCTCCGAGAGCGATACCGCGGGCCACCACTACTGGCGCGACCACGATCCCCGCTCTCCCCGCCACGACGCGAGC